>CAZYQV010000130.1:0-3903 GCA_964649775.1 uncultured Rikenellaceae bacterium | reverse complement strand
ATCCGTACATTCGAGACGGAAAGAGGCCTCCAGCTTTTTCAGCTTCCTGGCGGCCCGGGTGCCGCCTTGTAAATAGCGGACAAAACGAAGAAAATTAAGGAAAGCCACGGGAAAAGCAGTCTCTTTTTTCAGGGTGATCCCCGGCACCAGCTCCCCCATGACCGAATAGTCAATGTTCTCCTTGTTCGAGAGCCATACGTTTTTTGGCAGCTCATACAGCGCCATGACATCAAAGAAGAGGTGATTGTAATAGGAATGGATGAAAACACTTTCTTCCTGCAATTTTTTGAATACCCCGCATTTTTTGTAGAACACCTTCAGACCCCTGTCGATGGCCACGCCGAAGGTGGAGCGGGTGAGGGGGGTGACGGGGCCGGGCATCATCTCACCGATATTGGCACGTGTGAAGACCGGTTTTTCGTAAAGGGGCTTGTCGTCCAGCTCGTTCAGGTGGACAGGACTGAGGCCCGTGATGGGACGCATCTGCAGCCAGTACAGGGTGCCTGTCGCATCGAATGCCCATTCCAGGTCGACCGGCCGGCCGTAGGCCTGCTCTATATCCAGTGCCTCCTGTGTCAGCCGGTTGAACTCTTCTTTTGTCAGCAGATGGCAGTCTTTCCCGTTGCGGCGGTGTTTGTAAAAGACAAGGGTCTCCCCCTCCTGTGTGCCCGACATGAGCTGCTCGGCCGTCCCGCCGACGATGCTCAGACTCATCCTGTCGTGACGGTTGTTCACGGGATCTGCTGTGAAAAGGACCCCCGCCGTCTGCGGCATGATCATCTCCTGGATGATCACGTTCATGCCGCCATCGCGGAGCCCTTTTTCATGCCGGTAGGCCCGGACCTTTTCGGCCCCGGCTGCACTAAAACATTGAAGAACAGCTTTAATTATATTTTCTTTGCCCTTGACATTCAGATAGCTCTCATACTGACCAGCAAAGGAGGCCTCCATGCTGTCCTCTCCTTCGGCCGAAGAGCGTACGGCCCAGCTCTTTTCCGGCGGCAGCGTGGCGGAAAACTTCTCCAGAGCCTCTCTGTCGGCAGCGGTGACCACCCATGTGCGGGGGATTGTTTTGCCATAACGATGTAAGAGAGCCAGTCCGGCAGCTTTCCCTCCCCCCTTGCCCGGCGGCAGCTGATCAATCGGGAAGATCGACATCATGTTTTTTTGTGTTTATGCCCATTTCCGCAATGCCCATGCCGGGCACACCGTCCAGGGTGAAGTGCGCCAGGGACTGACGGATGTGGTAGGTATCATCCATCAGGAAAGGGAAGAAGGCAATCATTTTTACCTTTAGCAACTTTTTCTCTTCTCCGGGATGGATTTGCAACGGCAGCACCACCTCTACCGGCAGGGGCTCTTTCAGGGACAATTCGGCAAAAGAGGGAAGGCCGGCCAGCGTCTCTGCTGCCGAGGCGTCGCCGAGATAGCCGGCTTTGAGGTCTTTGATAAAGTCATAGTCGATGATACTGGCATTGAAATAGCGACCGTCTTCCAGCACGCCCAGGTACCAGAGATGACGGTCCCAGCCCTCCCAGCTGCGACGGCCGAAACTGTGGTCCCGCACGCCGTGACCGTTGAACACGTACTCTTTCCCACGAAAAACGATCGTGCCGGCAACCCTGCCGGCCTGCTCGTAATGAACCTTATGCAGCTCTCGCAGCTTACGGAAAAACTCCCGGTTCCAGGGCTGCCGTGCGATCTGTCTGGCCGTGTTTTCCAAAAGGGCTCCCTGCCGGTCAAAATCTATGACCGGACCGATCCCTTCCCACGAGATATCCACCAAAGCCTCCTCTTCAATATCATCTTTAAATACGGGCCCTTTGTATTTTAATTGCCAGCGTTTTCCGGGTGTGTCAGGGAGATATTCCAGGGGACCCTGTGCAAAGCCTTGCCCGTCCGGCAAATCCCGGTTTTCGAAACCCCACACCCCTTCACCGGGGATATGGATCTTCAGCCAGTTCTCATTGTGCTTGTCCGAACGGAAAGCCTGCCGGGTGACAAAGGAGAGGCCGTCGTTTTGCCATCCGGAAAAATAGATGCTGTCGTTGTACCCCGGCACCTCCGGTTGCAGGTGAAGCGTTTCCAGGTCGGAGAGGGGCAGGGAACGGGCTCTTTTCCTGCCCACCATTTTCCTGGCCAGAAAATATTTGACAGCCTCTTTCATGGGAAAAATTTCCGTCAAAAATAGAATAATTTTCTCCCCGATGACATTCCGGTCGTACAAACTGTCCGATTTTACATCTTACGGGAAGGAAGACAGGGAAGATTACTTCTGTGGGTGCCGGGGGTTTTCCAGAAAAAGAACCGAACCCGGGACAGGCTGGTACGGGATGTTATCCGACCGGTAGAAGACCTCAAGGTTCTGGCTGCCGCCGCTCTGGAAATATTCCACCCGGATCCGGTGCATGCCGGGGGTCAGATGTATCGCCCCGCTCAGCCGGCGTGTGCCGTGTTCCCCGTCATTGTTCACCACCAGATGATCGTCGATATACAGGTTGCTGCCGTCATTCGAAGAGGTGAAGAAAGTGTACTCCCCGGAGCGGGGGATGCGAATGAAGCCTTCGAAACGGAGCACGAACTTTTCACGGGGCACCGGCAGTCCTTCCAGGGAGATGTGGTATGTACGGCCTTCGGCCACCGCCTTCCTGCCGGAGAGATCCGGCAGTTTCCGGTAAAGACCGCGGTAGAGAGACCAATGGATGCCGTTGACGGCAGGATCCACGAAGTCGTAACTTACGGAAGCCGTCACGCTGGGATAAAGACCTTTTCTGAAGGCCCGGGCTTTCAGCACCATGCTGCGGGTGACCTTAACGGGACCGGTATATAGATAAGCGTTGAAAAGGGTGTCGGGATCCTGGCCGTCCCAGGTATAGCGAAGGGTGGCTTTTTCATCCCGGCAGGTGATCCGTGCATGGATCACGGTTCCTTTTTTTACCGTGGTGTCGGAAGGAGTGATCACCGGCGTCGGCAGATAGCGTTTTGTTTTGATCCTGTGCACGCCGGCCGTATGAAAATGATAGGTGCCCCCTGCCGCCTCAAATACTGCATACTCTTTTTCCCAGCCTTTGAAATGAAGATACCGCGATTCCCCGGCCGGAGAAGTACCCTCCCGTACTTCTCCTCTCTCTTTTGTGGGGATGTAGAGTGTGGCAAAGGTGTTGGCCGGGAGGACTACCTTCCAGTGAAACCCACGGCTGTCGGTGCTCCAATGGCTTTCTACAGGGCCATAGGCTGAACGGAAGGAGGCATCCACCCGGGATAGGCCGTCGGGGATGACCGGTTTCATCAGGATATGTTTGAACCCCGGGTTGTCCGGGTCGGGACGGATGCCGGCCAGGTATTCGTAGAACCAGATGATCAGGTCGCCCAGCAGCATCACGTGGTTGCCGGAGTTCATTCCGGGGTCTCCGTGATCGCCGTTCCACAACTCCCAGATGGTGGTGGCTCCCTGTTTTACCATATAGCCCCAGCCGGGGTATGTGTCCTGCGTGGCCAGGAGCCAGGCCACGTCGGTATGGCCCGTTTCGGTGAGCGTCCGCATAAGCCACTGGCCGCCGATGATTCCGTTGCCCACGTGTCCGTCGAACTCTCCCAGGATCTTTTGCAAAAGGTTGTCGGTGATCTCTGTGCGGTAGTTGTGCGGCACCAGATCGAAAGCCAGGGCCAGGATATTGGCCGTTACAGTGTTGTTGCTGTAGCGTATACTGTTGTTATCCAGAAAACGGTCGTTAAAAGCTTTCTTCATAAGACGGGCCTGCATTTCGTACTGCCGGGCCTCGTTGTCTTTGTCCAGGAGCCGTGCAAAACGGGCCATCATCCTCAGCTCTTTGATGAAGTAGGCAGTGCCTATGTAGTCTCCGGGAGTCATGCGCATAGCGTCGTTGGTATGGATCAGCTTCA
>CAZYQV010000129.1:0-5313 GCA_964649775.1 uncultured Rikenellaceae bacterium | reverse complement strand
TAACAAAACGGATGAATTTTCAACGACCGGAAGGAGAAAGCGATGAAGCGATGAGGCGATAAAGACGCGGGTGGGTTTGATGGGATTGCCTGCCTGCCGGTTTACCTCCCGCCAGGGAGGCAGGCAGGCCGCGGTTCGTTCCGCCTTCGCTCTTCCTGCGTCGGAGCTACGGCGGACGAAGCCTCGCAATGTCCCGGCTCACTCTCAACTCGTAACTCGATACTCACAACTCGATACTCACAACTCGATACTCAAAACTCAAAACTCGTTAACTACGAACTACGAACCACGAACTACGAACTATATTTAAGCATCTACTTAAACACTCTCTGCTTCCTTCCGCATTTTCTCATACTCTTCCGTGATAAGGTTGCGGGTATGTTCGGTCAGCTCTTCGACCGTCATCTCCCGGAAGGTCTCCGGCGGGATCTCGTCGAGGATCTGCACCTGCAGGCGGTGTTTCCCCCTCACCCAGAAGCCGTGCTTCGGCAGGGCATTGCCTGTGCCGTACAGCACGATGGGCAGGATGGGCTTGCCGCTGTCCCTGGCGATCCGGAAGGCTCCCTCCTTGAACCGCTCCACCCTCCCCGAGGTGGAGCGCGTCCCTTCGGGGAAGATCATCACTGAGGAGCCGCTCTCCAGGGTCCTGCGGCTGTCTTCCATCATCCTGCGGATACTGGTACGGCTCGTACGGTGCAGTTTGATGTAACGGTTCATGGACATGTTCCATCCCGAAAAGGGTACCTTGAAAAGTTCGGCCTTGCTCACCCATTTGAAGTGAACGAAAAGCCGGTACAATACAAGTATGTCGAGCATCGACTGGTGGTTGGAGACCATCACGTACACTTTCTTCCTGTCGATCTTCTCTTTCCCCCGTATCTCCACTTTCCAGAAGGGGGAGATCCAGGTATACCAGGAAGCCCAGAAGCAGGAATAGAGATGCAGCACCACCAGGCGCCTGTCGAAGAGCACCGTCAGCAGCCATACGATCACCGCCCCCACATACCCCAGGGGCATGGTCACCACCCCGAAGAGGTAGAGCCACAGCGACCGTAGTATATCTGCAAAAGAGGTCTTTGAAGCCTTCATAACATTTTTAATAACCGAACAGGGCACGCAGCCATTCCTGCTGCGAAAATACGGAAAGTTTTCCTTCCTGCTGCAGCTCCGTCAGCACCCGTTGCACCTCCTCCCGCCGGAAAGGCACCCCCTGCAGCTGTCCGGCCACGAGTGCCGCCTCACCCGTGCCCTGCGGAACGACGATCTGTGCCACCCTCCCCTTCTCCACAGAGATATCAAGGGAGAGCGTCCCCTCAGGGGTCGCCAGCTGCCGGTGGAGGATACACGCAGGCGAATAGGCGATGTTCCATTCCCATGCGGCATATTTCACTTCCGCCAGCTTTGCTATCTCCTCCCGCTCCTCCCTGCTGAAATGCATGACCTCACAGGGAGAAAAGTAGTCGCGGCAGAAAGTGACCAGCTGTTCCCTGAACTCCTGCAGGGTCAGAGGGTCACCCAGATGCCCGGCGATGTTGGTCACCCTGCTGCGCTGCGAGGCTATCGCCCTGTCGCTCACCCCGCCGTCAGGAGGCTGCAGGGCCTCCTCCAGATCCTGCAGCACCGTATCAAAGAGGAGGGTGCCGTGATGCAGCACACGCTCCTTGAAGATATGCTCCGCGTTGCCGGAGACTTTCTTTCCCCGGATGAGGATGTTGTTTCTTTCATCCGTGACGGCCGGCACCCCAAGGCTCTGCAGGAACGCCGTCACCGGCCGGATATATTTTGCAAAGTCGACCAGTCTGCCTTTCTCTCCCGACAGGATAAAGCTGAAGTTAAGGTTGCCCGCGTCGTGATATACCGTCCCTCCGCCCGTGAGACGCCGTACCACGGGGATACCTTTCAGTGCGGCATAGGCAAGGTTCACCTCGCGGAAGACATTCTGGTGTTTGCCCACGATCACGGAAGGGACGTTGACATAGAACATCACGAAATCCTCCTGCCGCCGTTGCAGCAGGTACTCTTCCGCCGCCAGGTTAAGGGCGGGGTCGTCCCACCGGCTGTCGATACAGTAAAACATCAGCTTTTCTTTTCGGGAGCTGCGAAAAAGGGCCTCCTGTCGAGCCACCGCTCGCCGGCGAAACGCCACATCCTGTATACCAGCCATCCGAGCAGGCTCCCCAGCAGGGCGCCGCCAACCACATCGCCGGGGAAGTGAACTCCCAGGTAGATACGGCTGTAACCCACCCAGGCAGCCCAGAGGAAGATCAGCCACGTATAGGTGCGGTTGCGTATCAGCAACGAAGAGAACATCGCCACACCGAACATGTTGGAAGCGTGGCTCGAGACAAAGCCGTACATCCCGCCACAATGTCCTTTCACCAGGTGCACCGTCGCCGCCAGCGCCTCCTGGTGACAGGGTCGCAGACGCAGAAAGACTTTCTTGAACAGCTGCACGGAGACCTGGTCGGTGAGCACCACCAGCAGGACGATGAAGAGGAGCAGCACCCAGAACCTGCGCCGGTATATCCTGATCATCCACCCCAGGATAAAAAGGTAGAGGGGCAGCCACGTCAGCTTCGCGCTGACCGCCCACATCACAGTATCCCAGAAAGGAGAGTGCCAGCCGTTGATCAGCCGGAAAAGGGCCTCATCCCACTGCAGCAGCTGATCGATCATGGGGTATGCTCGTTAAGGCCCTGCCATATCAGGTCTTTCATCCTGTCGATACCATATCCGGTGACCGACGAGATAAAGACCCACGGCACAGCGGGCAGGTCGGGTTTGATCTCTTCCATCAGCTCTTCGTCGAGCAGGTCGGCTTTGGTGATGGCCAGGATCCTTTTCTTGTCCAGCAACTCGGGGTTGAACCCCCGCAGCTCTTTCAGGAGGATCTCATATTCGCGGGCGATGTCGTCGCTGTCGGCCGGCACGGTGAAGAGGAGGAGGGCGTTGCGTTCGATATGGCGCAGGAAGCGCGTGCCCATGCCGCGGCCCTGGTGGGCATCTTCGATGATGCCGGGGATGTCGGCCATGACGAAGGATCTGTTGTCGCGGTAGGCCACGATGCCCAGCTGCGGCACGAGGGTGGTGAAGGGATAGTCGGCGATCTTGGGTTTGGCGGCCGACACGCGTGCGAGGAGGGTCGACTTGCCGGCATTGGGGAAGCCCACCAGCCCCACGTCGGCCAGCAGCTTGAGCTCAAGGATGAACCAGCCCTCTTTCCCCTCTTCTCCCGGCTGCGCAAAACGGGGTGTCTGGCGCGTGGCCGACTTAAAATGCACGTTGCCCAGGCCGCCGCGTCCCCCCGCCAGCAGGATCTTCTCCTCGCCGTCCTCCATGATCTCGAAGAGCATCTCTCCCGTCTCTGCGTCGCGGGCCACCGTCCCCGGCGGCACCTCTATCACCTCATCGCGGCCGCCGGCACCCGTCTTCATGGCTGCCGAGCCGGGCACGCCGTTGCCGGCCTTGATATGTTTGCGGTATTTCAGGTGCAGGAGGGTCCACAGCTGGCTGTTGCCCCGCAGGATGATGTGGCCGCCGCGGCCGCCGTCGCCGCCGTCGGGCCCGCCTTTGGGGTTGCTGCGGTCGCGGTGCAGATGGGCCGAGCCGGCCCCTCCCCGGCCCGACTTGCAGAAGATCTTCACATAGTCGATGAAGTTGCTGCCGGCCATATACCTACTTGTCTCCCCTTTTCCTCAGGATATCACAGATGCGGGCGTTCACCTCGTCGATGGTGCCGATGCCGTCCACAGGATAATATTTCCCCTGTTTTTTATAATACTCTATCACCGGCAGTGTCTGCCGTTCATAAACGGCCAGGCGGTTCTCGATCACCTCCATGGTGTCGTCGGTACGGCCTTCCCGCTGTTTGCGTGAGAGTATGCGTTTCACCAGCTCCTCATGCGGCACCTCGAGGACGATCAGACAGTGCACCTCGCTGCCTCTGTCGGCCAGCATCCTGTCGAGGAACTCGGCCTGCGGTATGTTGCGCGGAAAACCGTCGAAGACAAAGCCTCCGGCCCCGTCCTTCAGATAACGGTCGACAGCGTTTGCCAGCATCTGCTGTACATCCTCGTCAGGCACCAGTTCCCCTTTGTCCATGTATTTTTTTGCCAGCACGCCCAGGGGGGTCTTCCTGGCAATGGCACTGCGCAGGATATCTCCTGTGGAGAGATGGATCAGGTCCTGGGTGGCAGAGATCCGCTGTGCCTGGGTGCCTTTGCCCGACCCCGGAGGGCCGAAAAGAACAACATTCAACATGTTTGTCAGTTTTTGGTTATGGTATTACTCTTCATCGATCACCCAGATGCCGTCGAGGTTCCTCCCGTAACCGTCATAGTCGAGACCGTATCCCACAATGAAACGGTTGGGGATCTCCATACCTACATAGTCCAGTGGTATATCGTAATGATAGACATCGGGTTTCAGAAGAAGGGTGGCGATCTTTATCTCTGCCGGCTGAAAGCTGTCGAGCTGCCGGACGATATGGTCGAGGGTGGTGCCCGTATCCACGATGTCCTCGACGATAATAACGATCTGGTCGCGTATATCCTCGCTCAGGCCGATCAGCTGCTTCACCCGCCCCGTGCTGTGGGTGCCCTGATAGGAGGCCAGCCGCAGGAAGGTGATGCGCGCCTTCAGGTCGATACGGCGGAACAGATCCGCGGCAAACACAAAGACACCGTTGAGGATCCCTACAAAGATGACCTCCCTGCCGGCAAAGTCACGGTTGATCTTCTCAGCCATCTCTTCCACCACCCGCTCTATTTCGGCAGCAGGGATATAGGGGCGGAACTGTTTGTCGAGGATCCTTATTTTTTCCATAAAATTTGATTATCTTCGTTATTGTTTCCGCTAAAATATCAAATCTTCACTGAAAACCCGAAGATAAAATAAATTAACGAAAAAACGTGATGAATATGAAGCCATTGGTTACGATAATCATGGGCAGCACGTCGGATCTCCCGGTGATGGAGAAGGCTGCCGATATCCTGAACGAGTTTGAGGTCCCTTTTGAGATGATCGCCCTGTCGGCCCACCGCACGCCGGAGGAGGTGGAGGAGTTCAGTCGTACGGCACGTGAGCGGGGCGTGCGCGTGATCATCGCCGGCGCCGGTATGGCGGCTCATTTGCCGGGGGTGATCGCCGCCCAGACGACCCTGCCCGTGATCGGCGTGCCCATCAAGGCGACCCTCGAGGGGTGGGACTCCATCCTCTCGATCCTGCAGATGCCTCCCGGCATCCCCGTAGCCACGGTGGGGGTCAACGCCGCCCGCAACGCCGGGTTGCTGGCCCTGCAGATGCTGGCCCTCA
>CAZYQV010000128.1:0-3856 GCA_964649775.1 uncultured Rikenellaceae bacterium | reverse complement strand
TTATGAAAAAGACAAAATTTCCCGGAAACAGCTGATCCGAAAAATACAGAGTCTCTTTACTCCCAATGAGGAGCAGATCTTTTTCAAGTCATTTAGTTTATTTTCAATTACTTCTTGCATACTATAGTATTGAAACTTTATGGTATGTTGAGTTACTGAGTAGCTATTATTAAAAGTCTTTCACTTTTTATATTTTAATAAAAAGGTTACATTAAATGCTAGAGAAAGTCCAAGTAAAATACCAACAAGAAAGTATATTACCGAATTTTCAAAATAGAAGTAATTAGTCCAGAACCCAACAATAGCAATAACCAAGGAAAATTGTCCGATAATTAAAAGTTGTCTGTTTTTCATTTTAATTCTCTTTTAGGTAGATATTCAATACCTCAAACGTGGCGCAACCACACCAAACATCCCGGCTTGCCGGGATACCAAACCTCAAACATGGCGAAGCCACACCAAACATGCCCGCCAGGGCATACCAAACCTCAAACACCCCACCCCAACACTGTCAGGTCCTGCGGACGCTGACAGGTTTGCCTCCACATGACAGCGTGGAAATGTCCTTTCCTTCATTCATACTTCCGGATGAGCGGGGCTGCCGCCTCACGGGCTTTTCCCATCACCTCCTGCAGGGATACGGGCACTCCTCCCTTGCGCCTGCTCTCGTCAGCCGTCGACATGAAAGCATACAGCTCGAGGGTCTCCTCATCCCGCACCGGCGGCACTTTTGTATCAAAGAACTTCGCTATCTCCAGCAGGAGGGGTTTGTAACCGCTGTAACCTCCCAGGGCGATGTTGCTCTTCTCACCGAAGGCGGTGCCGCCGAACTCATAGATGCCGGCACGCATCCCGCGGAAGGTACCCACACGGCCGTCTGCCCACACACCCGCCGCCACATCGGTGCTCTCGGTATGTACGCGCGTGACGCTCTCACATCCCGTGCCCATGATGGTGTACAACATCTCCACAGCGTGGATACCGTACCAGTAGAGGTCGGGATGGGTCTTCTCGATGGATGAGGGACCGTAGGTAGAGGCGCCGACGATCTTGCCCGCCTCGCCACGGGCGGCCTGCTGCACACTCCCGGTATAACGCAGCGACGAGGAGGAGAAGACGGGCACGCGGTACTTGCGGGCCAGGCTGTAGATAGCCACGGCGTCAGCCAGCGAGGCGGTGAGCGGCTTGTCGATGAACATCGTCTTGCCGGCACGCATCACCTCCACCGACTGCTCCAGGTGCGGCCGCCCGTCGTTGGTCTCGAGCAGCACCACATCCACCATCTTCAGCAGCTTGCCGATGGAGCCTACCACCTTCACCCCCAGCTCCTGGATCTGTTTGGTATATTTCGGTATGCGCGAGACACTCGACTCAATATCCGCCGATCCGTGGGGATAGGCGGCCACCACCCGGTATCCCCTGAGGGCAGGATCGGGATCGTCAGCATTGAACTCCCTGGTGAAAGCAATGGAGTGGGAGGTGTCCAGACCGATGATGCCTATGCGCTTCCCCTCCTCTGCCCGGGCCGCCTCCGCAGCAAAACCCTGCGGGAGCACCGTCAGACCCGCAGCGACAGAGGCCGTGGTCTTTAAAAATTTTCGGCGTTTAAGATGATCATTCATGTTCAACAGTTTAAGTAAATTAATAAATTGTTCCTTTCTTCCTGAATAAAAGTGCCACACCCTCTGTGCCCGGAAATGTCCCGGCCTTTTTTTAGAGAACGTTCTTCTTCACCACGGCCGGTCGCTCCTTCCGCATCGCTGCCCCTTTTCTTTTTCAGATCGCGGAGGATCGCCTTACCCTTTTCTCCGGGAGTCATTCCCGCTCTGTCTGTTTTCCTGCGTAAGGTTTCCTTTTTTTTGCTAAATTTAAACATTATCTCTTTCGATCCGTTACAACAAATAAAATTTTCATCCGATGCTCTCCTTTTTTGTTCCTGTCTCCCTTCTGCTGATGCTCTCTGCCGGCATGTCTCCCGCACCTGCCGGCACCTCCTTCACCGCCAGGGTGGAGGCCGAAGAAGCCGTCTACACCTATGAACCCGCCGGCAACGGCGCCGGTCCTATGTGGACCCACGGCAACACCTGCATCGTACGATACGGAAAAAAGGTGTTCGCCTCGGGCATAGAGACCCTCCCCGGCGAAAAGCCGCTGAACAATGTGCGGTGGATGCTTTTTGAGCGGGACAAAAAGGGCTGGCGGCTGTTGAAGAAAGACCCCGCCGACCGCACCCGCGAGCCGTGTCCCCTGGGCATCACGGATGACGGCCGTCTCTTCCTGTCGGTCAACCCCACCAAAACGGAGAGCGGCGCCTACAACGGTCCCTCCGACCCGCAGGTCCTGCAGTTCGACGCCCGTCATCCGGAGCAGCCGTACCAGGTGCTCCGGCCCGTCTGGCAGGACACGCCTCCCTTCACAGAACACTCCTACCGCACCTTCGTCGTCGACAGCCGCAACGGTGAGATGATCCTCTTCCAGAACATCGGCTACACCCATGCAGAATGGTCTTTTTACGACAGGAACGGACAATGGTCGGCCCGCGGAAGGCTCGTATGGCCGGAGGCCGACTACGACGATCCCCAGCCGTGCGATGTGATCCGTGTCTGTTACCCGGCCGTCGAGCTGAAAGACAGGAAATTGTATTTCCTGGGGGTGAGCGATATCATGGAGCCGCGCAAGGCATGGAGGGAGTACAAGTACCGGCTGACAAAACGGAAATGGGACTACGACTTCCGGCGCCTGTTCTACACCTGGTCGGAAGATATCACCACCGGGAAGTTTGAAAAGTGGGTGGAGGTATCCAGCCGTGAGCATACCGGCGGACGTATCTTCCCCGCCGACCTGTGGGTGGCCCCCGGCGGCGATGTCTATGTGCTGTGGCATGAGCGGGCTCTCGACGAACGGCTGCAGGAAAAATTCTTCCCCGGCGAGCAGCAGAGCGAGTCGCTCCTCTTTGCCATCATCCGCGACGGCAAAGTGCTCTTCCGCAAAGCCATCATGACGGGCAGGCCCGGCGGCACCCTCCCGGGATGGGGACGGTTCCATATCACCGCCGACAACCGCCTGTTCGTTTTCTTTTATGTCCACGGCGGACCGGAAGAGATAGGTGAGAACCGCCTTGTCGAGATAGACCTCGCCGGCGATCATGCCGTGAGCCGGCCGGTGACGGTAGAGGTGTCCCGACCGCTGAGCCTCTTTTATACCGCCACCCCCAGGGCAGGGAACCACCCCTCCCCCGTCCTTGATGTGTACGGAAAAGATGACGCCAACGAGATGCGGTACCTGAAGATCCGGATCAGATAACCCGGCGGAGAGACGACGTATTCACGTCAGGCTGGGATGTTTGGTGCCTGCTGCGCAGGCGTTCGAGGTTTGGTATCCCGGCAAGCCGGGATGTTTGATGTGCCTCGACACGTTTGTGGTTTTAGCCCTTTCAAACCTTTAAACTTTCAAACTCTCAAACGCGCGCAGCGCATCAAACCCTCAAACAACCGCGCGGCGCCCTACGTAGCCGGCGGCGAAGTAGGGACGCGGTTATCAAACTCTCAGCCCTTCAACCTTCAAGCATCGAGCTTCAAGCTTCCCTTCCGCGCCCCTCGATACAATTCTCCCTTCGGTCGAATCACTCGGGGAGCGGAAGGCCCTAAACCCTCATCCCTAATCCTTTTACATATCTTATCTCCCTTTGGCCTTCCCCCAACACTGTCAGGTCCTGCGGACGCTGACAGGTTTTCCCCGTCCCCACCTGTCAGCGTTGGCGCAGCCATCCTGACAGCGTGAGGAACCAGATGGAAGCTCGATGCTTGAAGCTCGAACCTTTCAACTTTTAAACTCTTCAACTTTTCAACACTTCAAC
>CAZYQV010000127.1:0-3530 GCA_964649775.1 uncultured Rikenellaceae bacterium | reverse complement strand
TTTCTCGGGAACGAATGGAAAGCATACCGCGAGGCGGCAGAGAAGGCGGGCCTTACCCCCTTTAAGGATCTGAAACCGGTGGAGTTATGATCCACGGTAAAAAAGAAAACGCCGCTGGTTTGCGGCGTTTTCTTTTTTACCGGTCCGGGGATAAGACAATCCCGGAAAAACTCTCAGGGAACGTTCCCCTCCCGGACGGGATGACTGGTATCCTTTTCTCCGGATTTAACGCAGGAAAGAGTTGAGTTTAAGCGATTTTTTCTCTCCATCTGAAAAGTTTGCCACTCTTATGACCTTCAGGTTGATATAGGCAGAGAAGGTTTTTTTATCCTCTGTTGTGGTGTTCACTTTGAACTCGAACCGGTCGGTATCTTCCTTTTTAACCTCTATCGTGCCGTCGACCAGTCCTATTCTGCTTCCTTCGGAGCCTTCCTCTGTTTCTGTGAAGTTGATGAACGCCAAGCCATTATACCATGTGAACGGGTCGGGGACGAATGTTGTAGATTTGCCATTGACAACGTGGTCGTATTTACCGTCGGCCGGTTCGCCGGCTGATGAACTGAACAGGATGAATACGAGTGCTTCTCCTTTGCCGGTGATGGAGTCGATCACCGTATGGCCTTCATCTTTCCAGTGGATGGTAAAGCCGTCAGAGAAGAAAAGCAGGAAGTGCTGATATATCTCGCCTTCTACTATGGTGTCGTTCATGAGCACACCCTGGGTGAGGTCATAGGTCTCGCCGTCATACGTGAAAGTGGTTTTGGGATTTTTGTCGTCTTTGCCGCAGCCTTGTGTGAGCATTGTCATTACTGCCAGAAGAATGGTCAGTATGCTCAGGGAAAATTTTTTGTTCATGGGAATGTTGTTTAAAAAATGAATATTAGTGGTTTGTCTAATAGAACGGAAATAGGGATAAAAGGTTGCGTCGTGATGAAAACCTTTTTTGCAGAAAAATTCTTTCCGGAGGATGACGGGGACGCCCGTCCGTCAGGCGGGCTGTTCCCGGCGGGGTCAGTGTGCCGCGGTGGTGTCGTGTTTTACCTCCACCAGTTCGATATAGAAGACAAGAGGTGTGTAATCGTTGTATGCCAGCCTGGAGGGGATGATCAGGATGGCTTCGCCACCTTTTTTCATGTATCCCACGCCTTCGTCCACTCCCTGGATCACATCCCCTGCTCCCTTGACAAAGACAAGCGGGACATATTCATTCACCGGAGAGTATAATCCGTTCTTCTTGGCTTCCTCTTCTATGTTGGTGTCGAACACTATGCCGTTGATGTATGAAGCGATATAGTTGATGCTGACCGTATCGCTGTCGGCGGGTTGCAGCCCTTCACCCTCGGTCTTCACCAGGTAATACAGTCCGCTCTCGGTAGGAGGGGTGGTGATGTTGTTCCTTTGCAGGAATTCCTGGATTGTTTTCTGTTCCTGTTCCTCGTAGTCTGTCCCTTTGATACATCCCTCCAGCAGCATCACAGCAGAGAGGGCCATCAGCAAATAGTAGGTTTTTCTCATCGTTGTTCGTCAAGTGTCTGTATGCGCTAAAACAAATACCTTGCCAAAGATCATTGTACGGCGGTCACCTCCAGCTCGTATACGATCACTGAGCGGGGGGGGATCTTGTTGCGGTCGCCCGGCACGCCCCATGCCAGGAAAGGGGGCAGGATGAGACGGGCCTTGTCGCCCTGCCGCATCATCAGGATGCCCTGCTCGAGACCGGCCTCCACGCTGCCGTGGCCGGCGATGAATGTTTTGGGGCCTTCTTTGTCGGAGCTGTAGCAGAGGGTGCCGTCGAGAAGACGTACCTTGTAAGTGATCGTCACTTTTTTGCCTTCGGTCACGCGGGGACCGTTGCCATGTTCGTATATCTGGTACCACAGGCCTGTGCCGCTCTTTGTCATTGTCCAGCCGTGGCGGCTGATGAAGCGCTTGATCCTTTCTTCATCTTTTTCCACAAGGTAGCGGTTGGTACGTACCAGTGTCTCCTCCGAAACCGGCCGCCGGGGTCGTACCTCTTTCTTATCCTTCCCGCCACGCATACAGGCAGGCATGAGGAAGATCAGCAGCAGCAGAACCTTCAGCATCCTCTTATATCTCATCAGCAAAATCCCCTATGAGTGATTCGAACTTTTTCAGGGTCTCTGTCATGGTCATGGCGCACTCCCCGCCGGCGGCATTGTGATGGCCTCCCCCGTTAAAGTATGCAGCCGAAAAACGGTTGACGGCAAAGGATCCCTTGCTGCGAAAGGAGATCTTGATCTTGTCTCCCAGCTCTAGGAAAAGGGCCGAGAAACGGATCCCTTCGACCGACAGAGGCAGGTTGACGAACCCCTCCGTGTCGCCGGTGACATAACCGTAACGGTCCAGCTCGTCGCGTGTCAGCCAGATATATCCCGTATGCTTTTCCGGCAGGATCACCATCTTTTTGTCGAGGGCATAGCCCATCAGGCGCATGCGGTGTTCGCTGTAGTTATCATAGATCCTGGTATAGATCTCGTCGATGTTGATGCCGGCACGCATCAGCTCGGCTACCACCTTCCACGTGTTGGGGTAGGAGGCATTGTAACGGAAGCACCCCGTGTCGGTCATGATGCCGGCATACAGGTTGACAGCCACCGCCTGGTCCGGAACGCTTTTGTCGAGCGCCCCCAGCACCTCGAAGAGCAGTTCGGCCGTCGAGCTCACCCGCGTCTCGGAGAAGAGAAGATCGGCTTTGATGACCGGCGATGGATGATGGTCGATCAACACCCTGAAAGCCGTGCGGTTCTCCCTGACAGGGGATTCCAGTTTTTTAAGGCGTCTCTCATCGTTGAAGTCGAGGAAAAAGATCATCTCCGCCGCCGCAATGAGGCGGGCAGTCTCGACGGGGGCATGTTTTCCGACGATGATCTCCCCGGCGCCGGGGAGCCACTGCAGGAAGGCCGGAAGATCATTAGGGATGATCACCGAGACCTCCCTCTCTTCCTCCTGCCGGAGGAAATGGTATAGCGCCAGCGACGAGCCGATGCTGTCGCCGTCGGGGTTGACATGGCTCAGCACCACAATGCGGCGGCGTTTTGCCAGCTCTGCTCTCAGAATGGCTGTGTTTTTTTTGTTGACCAAGACAGTAAGTGTAATTATTTGATCTGCAAAGATAAGAAAGAATCCAGAAAGAGTCGAAGGGTCGAAGAGGTCGAAAAGTTGAAAAGTTGAAGAGTTTGGAGTAGGGACAACCCTTTGTGGTTGTCCTTAAGGCCGAAGTCGAAAAGGATTAGGGTTTAGGGTTGAGGGTTTAGGCCTTCCGCTCCCCGAGTGATTCGACCGAAGGGAGAATTGTATCGAGGGGCGCGGAAGGAAGCTCGATGCTCGATGCTCGAAGCTCGAAGAGTTGAAAGGTTTGAGAGTTTGAAGGTTTGAGGTTTGAAAGGGCAATAGCCCCAAACGTGCCGAAGGCACATCAAACTTCAAACGCCTGCGTTAGCAGGCATCAAACATCCCGCAGGGATATCAAACACAGAATACGTGGGTAACTTTAGTGACTTGACTGCCTG
>CAZYQV010000126.1:0-5475 GCA_964649775.1 uncultured Rikenellaceae bacterium | reverse complement strand
TAAATAATCACACTCCTTTTAAAATACAATTCACCAAACAGTTAACATCAATAATGTGTTGTTCATTTTCTTAAAACAATTAAATATCCAACGATTTTTTTCGAAAAAAAACCGGATCATGCCCTATCCCTTATTTTCCGGACAAACGAAAGACCGCAGGTTTATCATTGTTCACCCCCACGATTAGTAAATATCTTTTCCCTGCGGCCAGAGACAGGATCCTGCGGCTGTCCCCTTTCACACAAAAACCACTTTCGGCCGGCCGCAGAACAGCAAAAGAATGATCTCCCATTCCCCGGAGATACCATCCGTAACTGGCATCATAACGTCCGTAGGAGGGTCTTGCCCGGTAGTCGTTCCCGACCAGCACCAGATCCTGTAGGCCGTCCCGGTCAAGATCACCGACCAGGATATCACGTACCGGGGAGAACTGGGCTTCCACCGGAAGCTTTTTTATAGTGAACTTCCCGTTGCCTTCATTCACAAAAAGAGCACTCTCGAACATCACTGCTTTTTTTACAAGGGACTGGTCCAGAGCCTCCCTGCCAAAAATATCTTCCGGTGTTTTCCCGCCAAAATCCGAATAGTTGGGATATTTATCTTTGAGGCTTTTGATCTGGCTGCACAGCTCATCCAGTGAGGCTACAGGATAGCTCACGCCGTGCTGATAGTTGCAGATCACCGGATCCGGTATTCCGTTATTGTCGAAGTCGTTCAGATATAATTCGACAGGTTCCTCCACCGATGCTTTCAGGATGGTGTTCAATCCCTGGTTTCCTCCGATCATATCCGGATCGCCGTCACCGTCGATATCGGCAATAACGAGCCGGTACCACCATCCCGACGTATTTTCAAGGCCTCCCTCCCGGGTCATCTCTTTGAACATACCGCCATCATTCCTAAAGAGACGTATCTTCATCCATTCTCCGGTGACCGCCAGGTCCGGGTCGCCGTCGCCGTCGTAATCGAACCATCTTGCGTCGGTCACCATTCCCGCATATTTCAGTTCTTTTGCCCGCAGGTCCGTCACCTCCGTAAAAACACCTCCCCTGTTTTCCAGGAGGTGTTGCTGCGGCGGCAGGCCGTAAGCCCCCGGCACGGAGCGGGATCCGACAAACAGATCCAGATCACCGTCCCCGTCAAAATCGCAGGGTCTGACACAGGATCCGTTCCCGGCGAGATAAGGCAATACCCTCTTCCCACAGGCACGGAACCCGCCTTTTCCGTCATTGATGAGCAGCCGGTCTTCCAGGTAAGGATCCCCCTCGGCATAACGGTCTCCGCCCCTCACGATATAGAGATCCTGGTCACCGTCACCGTCGGCATCGAAAAAGGCCGCATCCACATCTTCACCTCCCCTGTCTTTGCTGAGGCGCGACACCGTCAGCATCCCGAAGGCACCGCGGTCGTTCTGGACAAATATTCTTCCGGCCTGTCCTGCCGCCCCGCCAATGAACAGGTCTTCCCGTCCGTCGCCATTCACGTCCCCCGCCGCCAGCGGAGGCCCTTCGGCAGCCAGACTGTGTGGCATCAGGTACTGCCTGTTCAGCTCCGTATAGGGATCTTCCCGGTGCCGGAAGTCGAGCCCGGCCACCGTCGTCGCTACGAAGAGCTTTTTCTCCTCTCCTGCTTTTCGTTCCTTCGCATGCACCTTGCCGGCATCTTTCCACTCCATGACCACCCTCCTGTCTGCCGGCACTTCTCTACTCACCTGCCGGGAGCGATCCGGCCAGCGCACCACCAGCGAGTCCACCACCGTCTCATCGCCCAGACCAAAGTGCAGAACATCTTCCGTCGACGACATGAACCCTCTGACGGCAAACTGTTCCGCCACCAGCTGCCGGCCACGGACGAACAACGTCACCCTCGCCCCCACACCCCGCGTATTCATGCCTTTGCCCTTGAGAACGACCGACAGGTAATGGTTTCCCGTTCTCTCAGAAGCATTGTTCCGGTAGATGAATGCTTTCTCGTTGATATTGTTGACGATCAGGTCCGGATCACCGTCGTTGTCCAGGTCGGCATAAGTAGCTCCGTTGGAAAAAGAACGCCCGTCACCCATCCACTCCTCCGCCATGTTGGTGAAGGTAAGATCCCCGTTGTTGCGGAACAGAAAATTGACATTGGGATAAAGCGGCATCTTCCGGTAAAGGTCTTTGTCCGGAAAGTCGCGGGTGGTACGTACCTGCTGATAGCGGTTTCCGCCGGTAAGAAACTGCACATAATCCAGATCATTGGCCCTCCGGTAGATGCCATTGGTGATGAAAAGGTCTTTCCAGCCGTCGTTGTCCACATCACAGAAAAGAGGTGCCCAGCTCCAGTCGGTGGAGTATATGCCGGCCAGCCTGCCGATCTCACTGAAAAGACCTCCCCCCAGGTTCAGCTGCAGGGTGTTGCGCACAAACTGAAAATAGTATCCATATTTCAGTTTCAGGTTGAAGAGATCATAGTCATCTTCACCTCCGGATTGCTTGCGTATCTTCTCCTCATAGGGCAACATATCCAGCACCACGATATCCAGCAGCCCGTCGTTGTTGAGGTCACCCACATCGTTGCCCATCGATGAGCGGCTGGTATGTGCAATAAAGTCGCGTAGTTTTTCCGTAAATGTTCCGTCACCGTTGTTGATATACAGGTAATCATTCTCATGAAAATCATTGGAAACGTATATATCGGGATAACCGTCATTGTTGAGATCACAAATATTCACCCCCAGCCCGTAACCGATCTGGCTGCTGAAGATGCCGGCGCGGCCGGTAACATCGGTAAAGTGATGTTTTCCCCCGGACAGGTCGTTCCGGTACAGACGGTCCCCGGCCCTGGGGTCTTTCTCGTTGCGGAGCCTGGCACCGCCATAACTGCGGGAGGTATGCACCGAATGGTTCAGCAGATACATGTCCAGATCGCCGTCCATGTCATAGTCGAAGAAAGCCGCCTGTGTGGAAAAGCCCCGGAAGGCCAGACCGTAATCAGCAGCCTGTTCCCGGAACGTCAGATCACCCTGGTTGATATAGAGACGGTTCCTGCCCTTCAGCCCCTTATAATCTCCCACCTGGCACACATAGATATCCAGCAGACCGTCGCCATTCACATCGGCCATGGTAACCCCTGTCTTCCAGTCACCTTCCCCGCCGATACCGGCACGGCGTGTGATATCGCTGAACCTGAGGCCTCCTTTGTTCAGATAGAGCTTGTCGGCACCCTGGTTTGAGGTAAAATAGAGCTCCGGCAGACCGTCATTGTTCAGGTCACCCGCAGCCACCCCCCCACCGTTGTTGAAATAGAGATATTCGATGATGTTAAACCTCTCCGTCTCCTTCAGACGGTTCACAAAACCCACGTTGGTCCGGGAGACAGGCATCAGGGTAAAAAGGCGTTCCGGAGACTCCTTTTTCCTGCTGCAGGAGACCAGGATCACGAGCAGAACGATCAGAAAAGCCTGTTTTTTCATCTCCCCCCGGTACTATCGTTTGTTTGCAACATGCTGAATACCTGTACGGCCTCGTTGTTACGGACCACCAGCAGAAGGACCCCCTCTTTCGTTGCCACCGGCAGGATATCCCGTACTTCTCCGTCGAGGAGCAGGCCGGTTTTCCTGACGGGCATATTCCTGAAGTTACCGTGTCCGTCACCCAGCAGGCAGTTGCCATAGCTGGCATCGTACCTGCCCACCTCCGGCTTGACATTATACAGGTTTCCCCCCAGCAGGATATCCATGTTCCCGTCACCGTTCACATCCGTCACGGATGCGGCAAAGACGGCAGAGAACTGCACCTCCACAGGAAGGGGCTTCCTCGTGAAATGGCCTTTCCCGTCATTGAAGAAGAGAGATGTTTCCAGTTGGAAGACATCCAGGCGAAGGGCTTTTCTCAGCTGTGCCGGCGGGAAGATATCCGTGATCTGCTGGTTCTTGTACTTTTTATAGGTGTCATATTTCTTCCCCAGGCCCGGCAGCTGGCTTACAAGGTCGTGTTTCAGGGCAAGAGGATAGGAAGTGTCCCCCTCGTAAACACAGATGATCTGCTCCACCGACCCGTTGAGGTCGAAGTCGTTGACATACATGCTGACCGGTTTTTCCGGGGAAGCATGAAAGCGTGAGTTAAGACCATGGTTCCCCGCCACAAAATCGACATCGCCGTCGTGGTCAAAGTCCCCTGCAGCCAGGCAGTTCCACCACCCGCTGGTCTTCTCCGGAGAAAAGGCGGCCGTATCCTCCCTGAAAGAACCTTTTTCATTGAGGAACACTTTGAGCGGCATCCAGTCGCCGGCAAGGATCATGTCCATGTCGCCGTCCCCGTCGACATCGGCCCACACCATATCACGGATCATGCCCACATGCAGGAGTCCCGGCGCGATCCCGGCCGTCACGTCCGTAAAATGTCCTTCCCCGTCGTTCTCCAGGAGATAGCCGTTGACGGGGGCTCCATAGGCAAACGGTTTCATGCGTGTCCCCACGAAGAGCTCCGTCACACCGTCCCGGTCATAATCCATTGCCCGCACACAGGAGGTGTTCTCATACTTTCCGGCGGGAAGTATCTGGGAGGACCTGGTAAAGCCTCCTTTTCCGTCGTTGAGATACAGTCTGTCGGTGAGGGCCGACGAGCTGGAAGGCAGCTCATTGCCTCCCCGCGCAACATAAAGGTCGATGTCCCCATCCCCGTCAGCGTCGAACATCGCACAATCCATGTCCTCACCGATCCTGTCCTGCTCAAACACCTCTCCGCCCATGGAGACAAACCCTCCGCCGGCACACTGTACCAGCAGGGCGCCGGCCTGTCCCTTGGCTCCTCCGATAAAAACATCATCCAGCCCGTCGCCGTTCACATCCCCCCGGCAGAGACGGGGCCCTTCGGTCGACATCATATGATACAACAGCTTTTCCCGCTCAAAATCATTGAACTCATCCTCCTTATGCACAAAGGGCACCAGGCCTCTGTCCGTGATGTCACGAAAGAGGGTATGCTCAATATGAAAAGAATCGGTCACAGTGATCTTCATGGCACGGGCATCTTTCTGGTAAAGGGTCAGGATCCGGTCGGTCTGTACATCTGTCAGAAGGGTCACGCGGTCGTCCGGCCATTCGACGATCAGCGAATCCAGCACCGTGATGTTCCCCAGGCCCAGATTGGGACGGTAATCCACCGTCGACTTGAACCCGCGCATAGGCATCTGCTCCAGGTAAACATATTTGCCGTGATGCACGGCGGTGATACGGGAACCGATCGCACTGGTATTCCCGGGCTCTCCCTTCAGGATCACCTTCAGGAAATGATGGCCGGGAAGCATGCTGTTCGTTTCATTCCTGTAGATGAACATGGGCATATTGACATTGTTGACGACCAGGTCGAGATCGCCGTCATTGACCAGATCCCCGTAAGCCGATCCGTTCGAATGGCTGGGGGTGTCGAGGCCCCAGGCCCCCGCCACATTCTCAAACCTGTAATTCCCCTCATTCCTGAAAACATAACTGGAGAT
>CAZYQV010000125.1:0-5410 GCA_964649775.1 uncultured Rikenellaceae bacterium | reverse complement strand
GGCTCTTTTGCTGAGGTGAAGATCACCGGCAAAGGGACGGAGACGGAGTGGAGGATAATGATAGAATGATAGAATGATTAAATGATAGAAACAAATTCGGGGGTGTATTCCGTGTTATGGTCGGGTTACGGACATTGCGAGTCCCGGTGCAGCCCTCCCCGAAACTAAGACAAAGCCTGACTTTGCGAGGAGCGACAGCGACAAAGCAATCCTTTTAAATCCACCCGCGTCTTTATCGCATCCTGCTTACCGGTTTACCTCCCGACAGGGAGGCAGGCAGGCATCGCATTATCGCATTATCTTTTACCCGCCGTAGCCTTGTGCGAAGGCGGGGCTTCATCGCATTATCGCATTATCGCATTATCGCTTCACCCCCTCATCCCCCTCCGTATCTCATCCTTCACCTCATCCCGCAGGGCCATCAGCTTTTCACTGATCCCCACCTTGTATACGTGGGGGTTTTCAAACCGCTTGTGACTGTCGTCGAGGAGGTTCATCCTTTCCCGGGCATAGGCTGCTATCTGCTCCACCGGCACCTTCGGCACGGTGATCTCACCCCCTTCCATCACAGGCATCAGCAGCCGCTCATAGCGGAAGCCTTTCACGCTCTTTCTCTTCTCCGGGAAGAGGGGGTGATAGAACACTTCCGGAGCCTTGTTCTCCTCATCGAGGATCACCGCATCGCCCCCGAAGAGGTTCTCCCCGTTGGTGAAACGCAGGATATTCTTCCTGCCCGGCAGGGTCATCTTCTGTATGTTCTCGGAGAGCTTCATCACGGGACGGCCGTTGTTGACGGCGATCTTATACACCCCGTCGAGGGCGGCGTCGGGATAGCCCGTCACCAGCTTGGTGCCCACGCCGAAGATGTCGAGGCGGGCTTCCTGCTCCTCCAGGCTGCGGATGATGAACTCATCGAGCTGGTTGGAGGCGATGATCTTCACATAGTCCAGACCCGCTTCATCCAGCATCCTGCGGGCTTTGCGGCTCAGGTAGGCCAGGTCGCCCGAGTCGAGGCGTATGGCCAGCAGCTTCTTGCCCCGTGCCTCCAGCTCCCTGGCCACCGTGATGGCATTAGGCACACCCGAGTGCAGAGTGTCGTACGTATCCACCAGCAGAACACAATGATCCTCATACAGTTCCGCATATTTCCGGAAGGCGGTCAGCTCGTCCGGGAAGCTCTGTATCCAGGAATGGGCCATGGTGCCGGTGGGCTCCAGACCGAAGAGCAGGGCCGCCGCCACATTGGAGGTGGTGTCGAAGCCGCCGATGATCGCCGCACGGGCTGCCTGCAGCGAGGAGATACCCTGTGCCCGCCGCATGCCGAAGTCGCTGATCAGCGCCGCCCCGCCCGCCGCCTCGCGGATACGCGAAGCCTTCGTGGCGATCAGCGACTCGAAGTTGAGGATGTTCAGCAGCAGGGTCTCGATCACCTGCGCCTCCATGATGTTGCCCTCCACACGCACCACCGGCTCGTTGGGGAAGATCACCTCCCCCTCGCGCACCGACCAGATATCCCCGGCAAAACGGAACGTCTCCAGATACTTCAAAAACTCCTCGCGAAACCCCTTGGCAGCCAGATAATCCAGTGAAGCAGGAGGAAAAGTAAAGTTCTTCAGCAACGATAAAAAGTTTTCCAGGCCGGCGAACAGCACATACCCCCCCTCAAAAGGGTTCTTCCGGTAGAAATAATCAAAAACCGCCCGCTCCTCCTTCTTTCCCTCCAGGAAATAACCCTGGATCATTGTCAGTTCATAGTAGTCGGTATAAAGACCCGTGAGGGTCGCCGGCAGGATAGGTGTGTGTCGGTTCATCGTTCGTGGATCATTGTTCAGGGACTCTAAATTATCGGAAATAATCTTCGTAACCAAATGAAGGATCCTTTTACCTGTTCTAAATAATCCGGCCCCTGCAGATGAATATTCCCAATCATCTCAAAATAATTAATTTAACAACAACTTAAATCAAAATATTTCGTAACTTGTTCATGAATAACCAAAACCCAGCCATCATGAAAATATTTACTCTGTTTTTTGACAAGAGGCTTTTATACGCTCTCCTGTTTGTTTCACTGACAATACCGGTCACCCTTCAGGGTCAACCCTATTATGGCCCGGCGAGTCCTCCGCCCAAGGGAGCGACCATCACCTTCACCGGCACGGAAAATGACGGGCTTATCGGCCGTGCCGGCGGCAAGGATTACACCATCACCAATGTGACCCTTGCCAACACCACCACCGTATACTGGGGCATGCTGGCCGACAGCATCAGGTTGTCCATGAACGGTCAGGAGTATACTGCCGGCGAGATCCTGCAGTACAATGCCGCCGGCTCCGACCTGTCCGCAGGCATCGTGGTCTGGACAGGCACCACCGTCATCCGTCTGGACCCCTCTGCCGGCCAGGGGGATCATAAAGATCTCCTGTCGAAGTTCGTCATCACAGTCACCGACAACAACAATGCGGCGGTATCGCTGACCTCGGCTGACGCTGTGGGACTGGATGCCGGCATGGGAGGTGTGGCGGAGATCACCGGCGCAGCGATGATGCTCCGGATCAAGATGGAGATGTTCGTATCCGAAGACAACGGGAACACCTGGGTGCCTCATCTCGACTATTATGATGCCCAGCCCACCTATGATGATGTCAAAGAAGCCTGGAGCTCCTATGAGTTCGGGTTTTACTGGGTCAATGATGCACCGGTACTGGAAAACAACCTCGGCCTCAACGTGGATGAAGGAGATACAGCCATCCTGGCTCCCTCCCTGCTCAAAGGAGTGGATGCCGAGAGTCCCGATACGGCCATCTTTTTCATCTTCGACCCCGACAGTATGGCCACCCTGCCCGCCCACGGCCTCCTGATGCTCGGGACCGACACCCTCTCACCCCGCGATACCATCACCCAGGCCAACATCAACGATAGTCTGGTGACCTATATCCATGACGGCAGTGAGACCACTGCCGACAGCATCCCCCTGGTGCTGACAGACAGTGACGGCGCTTACTGGCACAACGGCGATGACACCCTCTTTTATGTCGTGATCACCATCAACCCCGTCAATGACCTGCCGGAGGTGATCACCAACAAAAATGTCTCCGTCGATGAGGGAGACACGCTGGTCCTTGCCGACACCCTGCTGCTCACCACCGACGCCGAGAGCGACGCTGAGAACATCACCTACACAGTCGATCCCAACGGCAACTCCGACTACCCGCAGCACGGTCTCCTGATGCTGGGCACCGTGCCTCTCTCCGACGGCAGCACCTTCACCCAGCAGGACATCAACAACGGCATGGTCACCTATCTCCATGACGGATCGGAGAGCAGCAACGACGGCTTTGTCTTCAACGTACAAGATGAGACAGGACACTATGCAGAAGAAAACGGCAGCTCAGTATTTTTCTTCCGGATCACCATCAACCAGGTGAACGACCCGCCGGTGCTGGTCAACAACCAGCCACTGACCGTGGTAGAGGGAGACACAGGCTATATCACCAATTTCTATCTGGCGGCCAGCGACCCCGACAATCCTCCGGACCAGATCTTTTACACCCTCGACCCCGAACAGGAAGTGTTTAATCCTGTCCACGGCCAGGTACTGCTCAACGGCACTCCCCTGGGCGACGGAGACGTATTCACCCAGGACGACCTCAACAACTCCCGCGTCACCTACCTCCATGACGGCAGCGAAGAGGCACATGATTTCTTCGTCTTCACCGTCACCGACGCCGACGGCGGCATCGCTTCAGACAACGGCTTTACCCACTTCCAGTTCATCCTGAACATCTCCCAGGTGAACGACCCGCCCTACCTGATCAATCCTGTTCCCGACCAGACGGCCCTCATCGGGTATCTCTTCAGCTATACCGTCCCCGACACCACCTTCCTGAACGTAGACCCGGGAGACAGCCTCACCTATGAGTTCGCGATGGCCGACGGCAGCGGCTTCCCCTCATGGCTGGGCGTCGACAGCGAGACCCGGCACCTGGAAGGAACGCCGGGAGAAAGTGATGCCGACACCTTCGACATCGTAATCACAGCCCTGGACAGTTCCATGAACACGGCCCGCGACACCTTCACGATCATCGTCAGGATAAGCCCCGTAAGTGTGGGGTCACTGAATGAGGAAAAGGTATCCATCCACCCCAACCCCTTCCGGGACCATCTCTCCGTCACCCTGCCTGCCGGCGGAGCCATGCAGATACATATCAGGATGATCGACCTCACCGGGAGGGTCAGGTATGAGACCACTTTTGAGAAGAACACGGGAGATGTTATAAAAACACTCTATCCTTCCGGCCTACCCGAAGGGATCTATCTCATCCATATCAGGACGGGAGACAAGACTTTCGTCAGGAAAGTGATCAAAAAATGACCTGTTAATAAAGGGGGACTTGCTCCCCCTTTTTTTTATCCCAAAATACGCATTGGGAAGCTCGATAGAGATGAACTGATGCGTTAGTTGGGATTAACATTCCGGTTGTCTGATTTTTTTTATAACTTTACTAAGACATCCAAACATAACCGGAGATACCGCAACATGCATCAAAGACCATTTGGGAGCATACGCATGGTGCTGATCGTATGTTTTCTGATCACTTTTTCCCAGCCCGTTTTCAGTCAATCCCCAAAAGACAGGAATTACGAATATCAGAAACTGAAAGCTGTTGTCGCCTGCAACGAGGGAGACTATCAAAAGTCCATCAAAATATACAATCAGCTCATAAAGAAAGGCTATACCCACGCAGATCTGTTTGAAGGGAGGGCTCTTTGTTACCGGAGGACAGGAGAATACGAAAAGGCTGTCGCCGATTTCAGGCACCTGATAAAAAGAGACCCTTTGAACCTTACCTACTATCAGGATATCGCAGCGATAGAACATCTGAGAAACAATCCGGAAGGAGAACTGGAGATACTCACCGAAGCCATCCGGAAAACCAACAGCCCGGAACTTTTGCAAAAAAGAGGGGATTTTTACAAAAAACAACACAATCCCCATAAAGCTTTAAAAGATTTTTCCGAGGCCTTTGAAGCCGTTAAAACCCAACATCTGCCTCTTAACAGAAAATATGATGTATTAACTAAATTATGTGACGACTATCTGGGGATGCACA
The DNA here is from genome assembly GCA_964649775.1 of uncultured Rikenellaceae bacterium. Taxonomy (GTDB): domain Bacteria; phylum Bacteroidota; class Bacteroidia; order Bacteroidales; family VadinHA17; genus DRPN01. The sequence continues at coordinate 299 of CAZYQV010000125.1, read as the reverse complement.
TGCCTGATACGGCCCGGATGATCCTGGATTATGCCACGGATGAACTCAGGTTTGACAGAAGCATCAGTGAGACGGAGAATAAAGCAGTGTTTGAACATTTTGCTAACAACCTGAATGAATGCAAGATCAGGCAACTGATCGAAGCAGACCGTTATGACGAAGCCATTGATCTTTGTGAAGAATTAATAAACCAAAGTGCCAACGGCGACATAACTTCCAAGAACACAGGATATTTCTTCGGGGCCGTTGCCCGGATGCATCTGAAGGATTACGACGGAGCGCTTAAATATTTCGCAAGG
>CAZYQV010000124.1:0-5090 GCA_964649775.1 uncultured Rikenellaceae bacterium | reverse complement strand
AGCGATGGTATGTGACGGAACGTCCACGAAGTTGTATGTCAACGGCGTATTGACGGATGAGATGGCCCATGCGGCGCCTCTTCCGTTGCTTTCCCTGGGGATGGCTGCCGAGACGCCGTGGGTGATCATGGATGAGGTGAGACTGTGGAACATTACGCGCACCGCCACAGAGATAGCCGGTAATATGGACCATTCGGTAGATGTCTCTGCTCCCGGCCTCATCGGGTATTACTATTTTGACGACCGCCACGGGGAGGCTACCGACCTGTCTCCATCTCAAATGCCGGGGATCATCCACGGCGCCGTATATGTGAAGAATGACAATCCCGATTTTACCACGACCCTCCCGGCGATGAAGATCACGGAGGTAAAGGCGGAGAACTATAACGAGTATTTCGTCGTCCCCGGCAGCCGCGACCAGGACCTCCTGCGGGTGACGGTCTCTGTGGCGGGGGTGACAGACCCCCTGCAGGTCACGGATCTCTCTTTCACCCTCGACGGCACCTCCGACATGGCGGCCATAGACAGCGTGGCGGTGTACGGCACCGGCACCTCTCCCGTTTTCTCGACGGCAGATCTTTTCGCCGGAAAGATTGAAAAGACCGGCGGGGAGTTCACTTTTTCAGGTGCCACACGTCTTCTTCCGGGGGATAACTATTTCTGGCTGGCCTGTGATGTGGCGGCGGCCGCCTCGCCGGGGGCCGTCCTGGACGCTACCTGCAGCGGGATGGTGGCCGGGGGTGTGACCTATGTTCCCGCCGACGGCGACCCTCCCGGCCATCGTGTGGTGCGCAGCAGTATCCCCGCGCAGCCAGCATACCGCGGGGCGGTGATCCCCCTGCCGCAACAGATGGTCATCGATACCGGCAAAAAGTTCCTGCTCACCCCCGCCACAGCGGTGGTGGTAAGCGATACCATTTACAGCGAAGGAGAAAAGGCTGCTGCTTTTCTACGGCGGGCTACGGGTTATCCTTTTCCGGTGACCGTGGGGGGTGATGCGGCAGGCAATATCTCTCTTGCCCTGCTGCCGGCATACAACGATACCCTGGGGAAAGAGGGATACCGCCTGCAGGTGGACGACCAGGGCGTACGCATAGAAGCCAATACGACCGCCGGCATCTTTTACGGCTTCCAGACGCTGCGGCAGCTGCTGCCGGCAGCGACAGAGTCCCCCACGGCGGTCACCGGCGTGCGGTGGGATGTGCCGTGGGTGAAGATCACCGACTGGCCCCGTTACAGCTGGCGGGGCATGCACCTGGACGTGTCCCGTCATTTCTTCGGGGTGGATTTCGTGAAAGAGTACCTCGATATCATGGCCATGAACAAGCTCAACCGCTTCCACTGGCATCTTACCGACGACCAGGGATGGCGCATCGAGATCAAAAGCAAACCCAAACTGCAGAGCATCGCCGCCTGGCGCACCTGCAACGGCGTGAAATACGGCGGGTATTACACCCAGGAGCAGATACGGGAGATCGTGCGTTATGCCGACAGCCTGCACATCATGATCATCCCCGAGATAGAGATGCCGGGACACACCATCGAAGTACTGGCAGCCTACCCAGAGCTTTCCTGCACCACGGACACCTCTGATCACGGCGGGCCTTTCAGCGTGCGCTGCGGGGCGGGCATCTCCTCGCATATCTTCTGTGCCGGCAAGGATGCCACCTTTCAGTTCATCGAAGATGTGCTCACCGAGGTGGCAGATCTTTTCCCCGGACCGTACATCCATCTGGGCGGGGATGAGGCCGTCAAGACACAATGGCAGCAGTGCCGCGACTGTCAGGCGCGGATGGCCGCCGAAGGACTGGCCAACGAGCAGCAGCTGCAGCGCTGGTTCATGGAGCAGGTGGGGAATTTTCTGGCCACCAAAAACAAACAGTGGATCGGCTGGAGTGAGATCACTTACGGAGGGGTGCCGGCCGGCGCCACGGTGATGTCGTGGCTCGGCAGCACTGCCGCCGTGGCGGCCGCCCGCGCCGGTCATGATGCCGTGATGTCGCCCAACAGCACCCTCTACCTCAACAAACCCAATACAGACCTGCCGGAAGAACCTCCGGGACAGGGACGGACACCCATCACCCTGCAACAGGTCTATTTCTATGATCCTATGCCCGGAGGACTCACCCCGCAGCAGGAGGAGCATATCCTGGGACCCCACGGATGCCTCTGGACCGAATGGATCTCCGCCTATGATCATGCCGAATATATGATCCTGCCCCGTCTGCTGGCCCTGGCCGAGATAGGCTGGACCGCCCGCAGCGATGATTACAACGCTTTCCTGCGGAGGGTATATCCGCAATATGAGCGGTTTGCCCTCCTCGGGTACAACGCCCGGAAACTGGTCTTCCCCGGCGATGTGCTCCCCGACAGGATCGTCACCTGTGAGGATGCCGACAGCATTGTCCTGAAAGCAGATGTGCCGGCCGACTCTTATTACTGGAACGATGAGAAGAATACTACAGTCGACAGCATCGTGGTACACCGTTCCGGGACCTACAAGTGTTATGTCGGCTTCATGGGAGAGACCCGGATGGTCAGTACGGAGGTGGTCTTCAACAGGCCTGCCGGGAAGCCGGAGGTGGACACCACCGGCACTGCCTGGGTCGTCCTGGGCGATGCCGACAGCTGGCTGTGGTACGACAGTCTGGGAACACTGGTGGCCGTGGGCGACACCTTCCGTCCTCCCGAGGGGGCCCTCACTACGGCCTACAGCGTGGCAGGCGTATCCCTGGTGAGCAAGAAAGGGGCTGTACATATCACGGACAAGACCTATGCGAAGATGAACAAAAGCGATTTCCTCAACGATGCGCCCGCTTTTTCTTTCGAAGGATGGTTCAATATCCATGGTTACGACCGCTATGACCGGCTCTTTTCCAAGACCCTCACCAACAGTAACAGGATCGCTGCAGAGCTGGCCGACGGCAGGATCCTCTTTGAGGTGGCCCGTGCCACCAACGCCTATGGGATGACCGGCGAAGGGACACTCCCCACCGACGGATGGCACCATCTGGCTTTCGTCTTCGACGGGAGCGGTCAGAACAATGAAGAAAGACTGAAAGTATATATCGACGGGCAGGAGTCACCCCTCACCTTTACCGGCACCATTCCGGAGATCACAACCAATTCCCCCATACCCTTTACCATAGGCTTCGCCTCCGCCAATCCCAACATGGATTTCACCGAGGTGAGCATCTGGGACCGGGCCCTCTCGCAAAATGAGGTGCTCGGGCATATGCACATGGAGCTCTCAGGGAACGAGACGGGACTGGTGTATTATCTGAAAACGGAAGAGACCGAAGGGAATGTCCTGGAGAACTCCAGCAGGAACAATCAATATGGGGCCGTGCTGGTCAACATGCTGCAGGATACGCGTGAGACCGGTTACCTCGACCTGATGTTGTTCGGTTGTGAGAGCGAGCGCTGGAACATCTCCGATGTGGCTACCACCCTGCATACCCCCCGCCTGCAGGGACGGATGACGATAGCTCCCAACCCCAGTGACGGCAACTTCAGCGTATCATTGTCCATGCCGGGCAACGGAAAGACACACCTGGCCGTGTACAATATGTACGGCAAACGCCTTCTGACAAAAGACCTTGGGAATGGCAGGACATTCCGGACAACCCTCTCCCTCTCATTCCTCCCTCCCGGCACCTATATCCTGGAGGCTGCCCGCGGAGATCTCTTCCGGCGTAAGATATTCATAAAACAGTGAGACAGTAAGATATTTCCCGAGCAATGTGATGCGTTCATTTTTTATAACCGGATTATTTATGATCTTTGCAGGATCATAAAAACCTGTCAGCGTAATGAAGATTTCCAAATGGATCCTGCTTGTTTTTCTGGCCCTTATTGTCGCGGGTTCCTGCTCAAAAGATGAAAAAGCCCCTTTTACAGGGATCGTAGATACCGTCGGTACGGGAACGGACCGGATAAAAGTAGTGGTCGTCAAAGGAAACCCTTACGAAATGGGAAAACAACTGGGCACACTTCTGGCTGACGATATCAGCGCGTCATTGGGGGATTTTCTGCAGGCTGTGCGGAAGGAGTACGGGGATGAGGTGGATGTGGACTGGCTGCTGAAAGGGGCCTGGCTGGACAATGTTCCCTATATTGACGAACGGGTACTGGAAGAGATGAGAGGCATGGCCGAGGGCAGCGGTGTGCCGCTCGAAGAGATACAGATGGCACACATGGTGCCGGTGGTCTCACCTTATGCCTGCAGTGGTGTGGTGACCTGGGGTGAGGCGACGGCCGGAGGCCATACCTATCAGCTGCGTAACCTCGACTACACCATGGATGCGGGCCTGCAGGACCATCCCCTCATCGTAGTGTACCTCCCCGACAAGGGGACGGCCCACATTAACGTGACCTTTGCAGGGTATATCGCCTCCCATACCGGCATGAATGCCAACCATCTGGTGTTCGGAGAAAAAGGCCGGTCGAAATCATCGGAGTTCCCATACAACATCAAGGGAAAACATTTTTCGTTTCTCTTCCGGGAGATGATGTATGATGCTACCTCTCTTGAAGATGTGCTCAGTACCGTCCGGAAAGGCCCGCTGATCAAGAGGTACTGCCTCTATTTTTCCGACGGCAACGGCGAGGGCTCCGGCGCCAAGGTGGCTGTCAATGCCCCCGATGAAGAGCAGGTGACCGTCTGGCGTGATAACGATGCTTCCGATCCTGTGGCACCCGATGTCTTTAAAGGTGTCGTCTATCATACCATGGAAGATGATGATGCTGCGGCCTATATACGGATGTATCACGGCAGCTTTGACGCCGAAAAGATGATCAGCCTCTCAAAACTTGTGGCAGACATGGGAAGCAACCTGATGGATGTGGTGTACGACGCTACTACCCTTGAGATCTGGGTGGCCTATGCCAACGGACAGGAGGAAGCTGCCCTGCAGAAGTATGTGCATGTCGATATGAAGAAGTATCTGGAGTATTGAAAGGGTTGAAAGGTTGAAGAGTTGAAAGGTTGAAAAGTTGAAAGGGAGGCGATGATGCGATAAGGCGATAAAGCGATAATGCGAATTTAACTCTCAACTCTCAACTCGATACTCAAAACTCGAAACTACTAA
>CAZYQV010000123.1:0-8915 GCA_964649775.1 uncultured Rikenellaceae bacterium | reverse complement strand
GCATATATTCTCCCGTCAGTTGGTTCTTCACCTTGTTGGTAGTTTCATTGAAGTAGTTGACAGCTCCGATGAGCAGGTTTTGCGAGATGTTCTCCAGGTGTCCGCGGTAGCGTAGCCACGGTCCGGCCATGGAGATATGGTCGGTGGTACACTTGCCTTTGGCTTTGATGAGCAGATGAAGGCCATAGAAATCTTTTCCGTCCCAGGCGGGGAAAGGGTTGAGCAGCTGCAGCCGCTCCGAATTGGGATTGACGACCACCTCGACGGAGCTGCCGTCTTCTGCCGGCGGCACATAGCCGGGGTCTTCCACCTCGAACCCTTTGGGCGGATAGACGATACCCTGCGGCTCGTCAAAGCGCACCTCTTCTCCTTTGTCGTTGACGAGTGTGTCGTGCAGCGGGTCGAAGTCGAGGCGTCCGGCGATGGCATAGGTCATCACCATCTCGGGAGAGGCGACGAAGGCGAAGGTGTTGGGGTTGCCGTCGTTGCGTTTGGCGAAGTTGCGGTTGAAGGAGGTGACGATGGCGTTGCGGTGGCCGTCTTTCACCTCTTCACGGTCCCACTGGCCGATACACTGGCCGCAGGCGTTGGCCAGGATGACGGCCCCCAGTTTTTCGAACACCTCGATGAGACCGTCACGTTCCATGGTGTAACGTATCTGCTCGGAGCCCGGAGTGACGTAAATCTTCCCTTTGGGTTTGAGGCCTTTCTCCAGGGCCTGCCGGGCAATGGAGGCGGCACGGGTGATGTCTTCGTAGGAGGAGTTGGTGCAGGAGCCGATAAGGCCTGCCTCCATGTTGAGGGGCCAGTCGTTCTTTTTGGCTGCGGCAGCCATCTTCGACACCGGCGTCCGCAGGTCGGGCGTGAAAGGCCCGTTGAGGGCGGGCTCCAGCTCGGAGAGGTTGATCTCTATCACCTTGTCGAAATATTTTTCCGGGTCGGCATACACCTCGGGGTCGCCGGTGAGATGTTCGCGGATGCCCATGGCGAGCTCCGCCACATCTTCGCGGTGGGTCTGCCGCAGGTATTCTGCGGTGTTGTCGTCGAAGCCGAAGGTGGAGGTGGTAGCACCTACCTCGGCGCCCATGTTACAGATGGTGGCGCGGCCTGTGGCCGAGAGGGCTTCGGCGCCTTCGCCGAAATATTCGAGGATATATCCGGTGCCTCCCTTGACGGTGAGGATGTCGGCCACTTTGAGGATGACATCTTTGGGGGCGGCCCAGCCGGAGAGCCTGCCGGTGAGTTTGATGCCTATGATCTTCGGGAACTTCAGCTCCCAGGGCATGCCGGCCATCACATCTACGGCGTCGGCGCCGCCCACGCCGATAGCGACCATGCCCAGTCCGCCGGCGTTGGGGGTATGCGAGTCGGTACCGATCATCATGCCTCCGGGGAAAGCGTAGTTCTCCAGCACCACCTGGTGGATGATTCCGGCACCCGGTTTCCAGAAACCGAGACCGTATTTGTTGGAGACAGAGGCCAGGAAATCGTATACCTCCTGATTGGTATATTTGGCTTTCTCCAGGTCTTTCTCGGCACCCTCCCTGGCGGTGATCAGATGGTCGCAGTGTACGGTGGACGGTACGGCCACCTTGTCCTTGCCGGCCATCATAAACTGTAGAAGTGCCATCTGTGCCGTGGCATCCTGCATCGCCACCCTGTCGGGCCGGAAATCCACATAGTCCTCACCCCGCCGGAAAGGGGCGCTGAGCTTCTCCTCTGCCAGATGGGTGTACAGGATCTTCTCGGTAAGTGTCAGGGGACGGTTGAGTATCTTTCTGACGGCGGAAAGTTTCTCGCCGTAAGCCGAATAGACCTTTTTGATCATATCGATATCGAAAGCCATGATGGTAAGATTTAAAATGTTTAACGTTAGGAATGCAAAAGTACTAAGAATCCTGCGAGAATCAAAGATATCTCATTTTGCGCCCTGAAAAAAAAGAGTATTTTTATGCGTTTGTCAACAGCAGAAAAAAAGGGGATCGATGAAGCTGAGCACAGGACTTTTGCAGGATAATCTCAAGATATCCCTTGATTCGATACGCACCAACAAGGTGCGTGCGGTCCTGACCATTTTTATTATCTCTTTCGGCATCATGGCCCTGGTGGGAATCCTTACGGCCATCGACTCTATCAAACATTCGCTTACGGAACAGTTTACGATGATGGGGGCCAACACGTTTTTTATCGAGAGTCGGGGGATGACCATCGTTGTGGGCAAGAAGCGGTACCGCAAGAAGAACCATTCCCGCATCACTTTCCGGCAGGCTGAGCGTTTCAGGAAGGAGTTCAAGATGCCTGGGATCGTATCGGTGTCGGTCAATGCTTCGGGGATGGCGACGGTGAAATACAGGGACAAAAAGAGCAATCCCAATATTCTTCTGGTGGGCGGGGATGAGAATTTCATGCTGGTCTCCGGCAACGAGTTGCAGGAGGGGCGCAACCTCACTCCCCAGGATATACTGATGAACCGCAATGTGGCGATCATCGGCTCTGATCTGGTGAGGCAGCTGTTCCCGTTGGGGGATCCTGTGGGTAAGATCGTCTCTATCGGTGGGGCGCATTTCAGGGTGATCGGTGTGTTCAGGGAGAAAGGCTCCAGTTTCAGCGGGTCGGACCGTACCTGTCTGCTGCCGGTGACGACGGTGCGGCATTATTTTTCCCGTCCCAACATGAGTTTCCGTATAGGGGTGATGCCCGAAGACACCAAACTGCTGGATATCATGAGCAGTGAGGCCGAAGGTCTTTTCCGTACTATCCGTGGACTGGATGTGCGTGACGAGTCGGATTTCAATATCACGCGCAGCGACAACCTGGTGTCTATCCTGCTGGAGAACATCCGTTATGTGACATGGGCTGCCACGATCATTGGCATCATCACCCTTTTCGGAGCTGTGATCGGCCTGATGAACATCATGCTGGTGACCGTCACCGAGCGGACACGGGAGATAGGCATCCGGAAAGCACTGGGCGCCAAGGGGCGCACCATACGCTGGCAGTTTCTCTTTGAGGCCGTGCTGATCGGTCAGATGGGAGGGATCCTGGGCATTGTCCTGGGGATCCTGGCGGGGAACCTGATCTCCCTGCTCATGAAAAGTGCTTTTGTGGTGCCCTGGCTGTGGATCCTGGGTGGGGTGGCTGTATGTTTTCTGGTAGGAGTGGTGTCGGGGTATTATCCGGCCTCCAAAGCGGCTCGCCTGGATCCCATCGTGGCGCTGAGGTACGAGTGAGGGGAAGCTCGAAGTTTGAAGTTTGAAAGAGGGTTTTAAGATTGGTATGAATTTTTTATCTTGTTGCCCGTTATGGAACCGTTGATCATTGAGGCCAAAGAGTTCACGCCGGGCATCCGCCTGGGCAAGGGGGATGATTTTCTGATCGAAGGACGTTCTATTCCGGAAAACCCGGATGAGTTCTTCCTGCCTGTGATCAGATGGATGAAGGATTTTCTGGCGGAGGATCCTGACAGACCCTTTACCCTTGAGTTCAGACTGGAGTATATGAACAGTGGCAGTACAAAATATCTGATGGAGATTCTTCGGATCATCAAAAGACATATTGCTGAGGGGCACAATCATGTTGCCTTGCGCTGGTACTATGAGGAGGAGGACGAATCGATCCAGGAGATGGGGGAGCATTTTCGGGATTATCTCTCCCTGCCTATGGAGGTGATTCCGGTGTACGAATAATTTGTTTTCCGCTAGAGGAAGTAAAAAAAAACGTTCCGCGATAACGGAACGTTTTTTCTTTTATGAGGGTCTGTTTTACAGGCTCATGGCTTTTTCAATCAGGTCGACCACGCGTGCCGAGTAGCCCCATTCATTGTCATACCAGGAGAGCACCTTCACCATGTTCCCTTTCACCATGGTGCTGAGGGAGTCGAAGATGGAGGAGTGGGTGTTGTGGATGATGTCCACCGAAACGATGGGGTCTTCGCAATATTCGAGGACACCTTTCATCGGACCTTCGGCAGCCGTTTTCATGGCGGCATTCACTTCTTCCACCGTGACGGGTCTCTCGAGGTAAGCCACGAGGTCGACGAGCGAACCGGTGGGGGTAGGGACACGGATGGCCATGCCGTTCATTTTTCCGTCGAGGTCGGGGATCACTTTCCCGATGGCTTTGGCTGCCCCTGTCGAGGTAGGTATCTGGGAGACGGCTGCGGAGCGTGCGCGGCGCAGGTCGCTGTGGGGGAAGTCGAGGATGCGCTGGTCGTTGGTGTAAGAGTGGATGGTGGTCATCAGTGCATTGATGATGCCGAACGAGTCGTGCAGCACCTTGGTGATAGGTGCCAGACAGTTGGTGGTACAGGAAGCGTTGGAAATACACTGGTCTTCGGCACGCAGCATCTCGTCGTTCACGCCCAGGACGATGGTGTTGTCGATCTCATCTTTGGCGGGGACCGTCAGGATCACCTTCCTGGCGCCGTTCTTCAGGTGGTCACCATAACCGCCCCGTGCACCTTCCTTGGTACGGAAAACGCCCGTGCCTTCCACCACCACGTCGGGTGTCTCCGGCCAGGGAATATTGGCGGGATTTTTCTCGGCAGAGATTTTGATCGACTTGCCGTTCACGATGATCGAGGTATCGTCATGGGTTACCGTACCGTTGAATTTGCCCTGTGTGGAGTCGTATTTCAGCAGGTGTGCCAGGGTTTTGGTGTCGGTAAGGTCGTTGATGCCGACGATTTCAATGTTATCTCTCTCCAGTGCCAGCTTGAATACGTTACGGCCGATACGACCGAACCCGTTAATTGCTACTTTTATTTTAGCCATGGTTTCTTACGATTAAAAAAATTAAAGAATAGGAATGTGTTAAAAAAATCACACAAAAATAGAACATTCCGGCGACCTGACAAAATGGATATCCGGAAAATATAAAGCAGGAGACGGCTAAAGGCAGAAGAGGTTAATACGGGAGGGAATTTTCGAGCTGCTGGTTTTTCTCGTAGGCTTTCTTGTAATACTTGTCGATGATCTTGCCGAAGCGGAAAGCGGCAAAGAGCGAAATGAAGATGCTGCTGTTGTCGGGGGAGGCCATGATGGGGATCTTTTTCGGATAAGCATCGATGGCGATGCCTCCTTCCAGCGACTGGATGAAAGGGTCGAACTTGCTGAACTCGAAGTTGAACCCGAACTTGGCATAACCTCCCGGCACGAACTTCACCTCATCCCATCCTTTGAAGAAAGAGGCTCGGCCGTAAATATCGTTGGGAGAGTGGAGGGAGGTGGGGTCGAACTTCATCTCCACGATGGTATAGGTGTTCATGGAGAGGAAATATATGATCTCGTAATAGATCGGTTTGTAAAAGCCTATGCTGGGGCCGAAAGTGAAGAAATAGCGGACAGCCACCCCGCCCTTGTCGATCTTACGGAACAGATCCCGCTGAAAACCGTAACCCAGCCTTACGTTGAAGAAAAGATTCGTCTTTCCGTAGACGAACCCGCGGGAGTTGGCCGAATAGGGGTTGTACATCTTGATCTCCTTGGGATGGCGGAAATAGTTGAAATCGCCTTCAAAAAGCCTTTTGTTGAGGTAGTTCAGACGTTTTCCGTAGCGGTATCCGCCGCCGTAACCTGTCGAGTTGAGGGAAAAGCTCACAGTGGATTCATTCCGGTAGAAGATCTTCTGCTGGTCATCTATTTCTCCCTGTCCCAGTGCGGTGAAAATAAAAAAAAGGAAGAAAGTGAATATGGCTATTACTTTCTTCATGGCGTGAATGCTAGTGTAAAAATATCGTGGGTGCGGTCAAATGCCTGTTACCCGTTGGAATCCGTCTGATGGATCTCTGCTTTGCTGTAGGCAGGACAGGTTTCGTTATTACAAGAAGAAAAAAGCCCTGCAAGGAAAAGGGATACCACAGCAATTACGATCACTTTCTTCATCATTATACCAGATTAAATTGTCCTTAATCGTATTGATTTTTTCCCAACAAAGTTAAGAGATTTTTGTAAGAAATCAAACATAACATTTAAAAATAAGGCCGGCGGGTCGTTAAAAGGGGAAAGAGACTGCAGCTGCAGTCTCTTTCCCGGCATGACGCTTATCGTATGGCAGGTGTCCTTCCCGGAGTCCACGGAGCGTTGATCTTTTCCAGTTTTTCTTCCAGGGGTTTGATCCTGCCGGTATAGAGCATTTTGATCTTTTCCAGGAGGGGGGGCAGCTCTTCGGAGAGGATCTGATAGTCCTCTTTTTCTGTTTGGGTGATGCCGGCCGTTGAGCTCCAGTGGGTATAGATCATGTTGTTCATCCTGACGGCCAGCGGCATTTTGTGGGGAGGTATCTCTTCCCAGCTGGCTTTGGGAGTGAAGCCGTTGAAGGCGAACGAAATATCTTCGAGTTCTTTTCTGATCTCCCGTACCTCTTCCAGCATGTCGGGTGTGGCTCCGGCGGCATGGTCGAGGGTCTGGAGGATGTACTCCATCTCTTTGGTCAGCTCGGAGGTGCGTCTCATGGCACCCTGGATTTTGCCGGCCAGGAGGGCTGCCTTTTTCTGGAAAGCAAAGACCTCCGCCGGGTCGGAGGGCAGTGTGCCGTTGTTCAGCTTGACGGTGCGGAAGGCTACGGGAGGCACCAGTTCCGTGATCCTGCCATGGTCCGAAACGGACAGGGAGACGAAATATTTCCCGGGCATGGCCAGCATGCCGTCGTCGTCTTTGGCCAGCGGATCGTATTTCCCGTTGCGCAGACGGAGCGGAAGGGGCGAACCGTAGCGCAGGTTCCAGGTGATACGGTGGAGGCCTTTGCTGCCGGAGGTGTTGATCTTCCGTACCACATTGCCCTGTTCATCGGTGACGGTGAAGATGAGGTGTGGTTTCTCCTCAAGGTTCTCCTGCCGTACCTCGTCCCATGACAACACTTTGATCTTCTCACCTTTCTCGAACTCTTTTTTCTCGAGCTCGTGGCGTTTCTCTTTGTCTGTTTTCAGCGACTCTTTCAGATAGTAGGTGAAGGTAGCACCGAAGGGCGGGTTTTTTGCGATGAAATAGGTGGAACCCTGCGCATCTTTGGTACCGGTCTGGATATAGATGAGCGCATCTTTTACTGGGAAGATATGGGCTTTCTTTTGTTCGATCTCCGGGGTAAACAGGCGGAGCGGGGTATAATCATCCAGGATGTAAAACCCGCGGCCGAAGGTGGCGATCACCAGATCATTCTCCCTTTTCTGGATGGCGATGTCCCGCACAGCTACATCGGGCAGACCATTCATGAACTTTATCCATTCTTTCCCTCCGTCATGCGAAAAGTAAAAGCCGAACTCGGTACCTACAAAAAGGATGTCGGGGTTGACGGGGTCCTGTTCTATGGTATGGACGCTGCCGTTCTCCGGCAGGTTGCCGGCAATGGAGGTCCAGGTCTTGCCTTTGTCGGTACTTTTCAGGAGGTAGGGTTTAAAATCGTCCCTTTTCAGGTTGTTGAAGGAGGCAAAGACGATGTTCTCGTCAAAACGGGAGGGACATACATCGCTGACATAAGTATATTCCGGCACGCCGGGGAAGGTAGCTGTTTTGTGCCATGTCCTGCCGCCGTCGTCGGTCATCTGTATGAGACCGTCGTCGGTGCCGGCGTAGATCAGCCCTTCTTTCACCTCCGACTCGGCGAGGGAGACGATGGTCCCCCAGAGGGAGGTGGAGACATCTTTGGCTACGGCATCGATGCTCCAGAACTTGCCCATCACGCGGAAGGTGTTGCGGTCGAGCGAGCGGGTCAGGTCGCCGGAGATCTCTGTCCAGCTGTTGCCCCGGTCGTCGCTGCGGAACACCTTATTGGCCGCCACATAGATGCGTGTGTGGGAGTGGGGGCTGATGATCAGGGGGGCGTCCCAGTTCCAGCGGAAGGTGAGCTCGTCTTTTTTGGGCTGGGGTTTGATGTCGATCGATTCGCCGCTTTTCCGGTCGTAACGGATGCTGTTGCCGTACTGCCATTCCGAATAGACGATATTGGGGTCTTCGGGGTCGACAGCGCCCCAGAAGCCGTCGCCGCCGACGGTAACGAACCATTCGCCGGAGGTCACGCCGGCGCGGGCGGTGTTGCGTGAAGGACCGCCGAAAGAGTTGTTGTCCTGTGTGCCGCCATAGACATAGTAGAACGGTTCGGAGTTGTCGAGATAGACCCGGTACAGCTGGGTGACGGGCAGGTTGCTCTTGAAGAGATAATGTTTTCCCCCGTCGAAAGACTCGTAGATGCCGCCATCGCCGCCGATGAGGAAGTGACTGGTATGCCAGGGATCCACCCACATGGCATGGTCGTCCACATGACGGTGGTTGTTGCCGAGGGAGTGCCAGGTCTTCCCTCCGTCACGGGATACCTGTGTGACGGTCTCGAGGCTGTAGATGGTGTTGACATCTTTGGGATCACAGACGATCTCGCTGAAGTACTGGCCGCTGGAGAAGTGATCGCTCATTTTTGTCCAGGACTCGCCGCGGTCGGTGGAGCGGTAGAAGCCGCTGCTTTCACCGGCGGCCTGTATCTTGGCATAGAGCACGTCGGGGTTGGCAGGGGAGAGGGCCAGCCCCATGCCGCCCATGTCACCGGAGGGAAGGCCGCTGGTGAGCTTCTTCCAGCTCCTGCCGCCGTCGGTGGATTTCCAGAAAGCGGTCTCGGGGCCTCCGCCGATGGCGGTATATACATGGCGTCTTCTTTGCAGGCTGGTAGCGTAGACGACATCGGGATCGCGCGGGTCGAGGATCACGTTGCTGACGCCGGTGTTTTCGCTGATCTCCAGCACCTTCTTCCATGTCTTGCCGCCGTCGGTGGTCTTGTAGAGCCCCCGGTCGCCTCCCGGGCCCCAGACAGAGCCCTGGGCGGCCACGTAAACCACGTCGCTGTTGCGCGGGTCGATGGCGATCATCCCTATCTGACGGGATGCTTTCAGCCCCATGTTTTGCCACGACCGGCCACCGTCGAGCGACTTGTAT
>CAZYQV010000122.1:0-7354 GCA_964649775.1 uncultured Rikenellaceae bacterium | reverse complement strand
TCAAGCTTCTTCCCTCCACCCCGCCGGGTCTTTCCGCCACTCCTGAAGCGTCTCCAGTTCTTTTTGTTCCACATAGCCGGTCTTCACGGCCACCTCCAGCAGATGATGGTAGTCGGTGAGGGTATGCAGTTCGCAGGAGGCCTCCCGAAACCGCTCTGCCGCCACGGGGAAGTCGTAGGTAAAGATCGCCACCATCCCCGCCACCGGCATGCCGGCGTCGCGCAGGGCAGCCACGGCGTTCAGACTGCTGCGGCCGGTAGAGATAAGGTCCTCGACGACCACCGTCCTGCGCCCTTCGACCACCTCACCCTCGATGAGGTTGGTGAGACCGTGGTCCTTGGGCTTCGACCGCACATAGACGAAAGGCAGCTCCATCATGTCGGCCACCAGGGCGCCGATGCCGATGGCTCCCGTGGCCACACCGGCAATACATTCCACACCGGAATATTTTTCGCGGATCAGCGCCACGAACGACTTTTTGATAAAATTTCTCACCTCCGGATAGGAGAGGGTCTTCCTGTTATCACAATAGATGGGAGATTTCCATCCCGACGCCCACGTAAAAGGGTTTGCAGGAGATAATTTTATTGCTTTAATTTGCAGAAGATTTTCTGCCAGTTGTTTTTGTGTATTCATAGGTACAAATGTATAAAGTTTTTTTTGAGAACAGGATCGTTTATTTGACGGATGACTTCGCCAGTGCCTTCAAATATAACTATGGCCTGTTCTATAAGTTCTATGACACACACGAACTGAAAGAGCTGGTGAAGCTTTTCGGCTATCTCACCAAGATCAAAAAACTTTTCATCGTCCACAGGGACCTGGATCACCTGCTCGAGCGTTTCTCTTCCCTTTTCACGGTTGTGGAGGCTGCCGGCGGCATTGTCCGATCGTCGTCGGGCAAGGTGCTGGTAATCAACCGCCGTGGCCGGTGGGACCTGCCCAAGGGCAAGGTTGACGACGGTGAGAAGACCGAAGAGACAGCCCTGCGTGAGGTGAGCGAAGAGACCGGCCTGCAGGGACTCACGCTGGGGGATAAGATCACCGACACCTACCACACCTACCTGCTCGACGGCAGGCCCATCCTCAAAAAGACCACGTGGTACCACATGAACTACGAAGGGGATGAGAACGCTGTCGTCCCGCAGGAGGAAGAAGAGATCACCGAGGTGCTGTGGCTCATCCCCGAAGATGTCACGATGATCCTGGGCAACACCTATCTCTCCATCATTGATGTTTTGCGGGAGGCGGATCTGCTGCCTTTCTGAGGCCGGCCTTCTCCAGGATATCCCCGAACCTTTCCCCGAAGTTTTCCGTCGGTGCCGGCGCCGGCGCCAGGAGGATCTTCCCTGCCGGGTCGATGAGGTAGTAGACAGGATATCCCCGCACGCCGTATCTCTCCGCCACATTGCATCCGGCACCACATACCAGGAAAGGCCAGCGGTAGCCTTTGTCCCGGACAAAAGCCTTTAACATCTCCGGCCTGTCCTCGACGGCCACGGTCACCACGGCCAGCTGATCGCCGTATTTCTCCAGCAGCTCCCCCAGCAGGGGAAACTGCCGCAGCGAGCTGTAGCTCAGCCGGCTGGAGAAGTTGAGATAGAGGTACTTGCCCCGGAAATCCTGCAGACGCACCTCCCGTCCCCGGAGATCATGCAGGGCAAAAGGAGGGGCAGCCGTACCGGGACGCAGGTGGTTGAAACGGCGCAGGATGTTGCCGGCGATCCTGCGCAACGGCGGGGCGGCGATGCCGTCAGAAAAATCCTGCAGCAGGACCAGCAGCTTCTCCTGCGGAAAGGTTTTGTTATACCAGGCATCGTAGATCCCTTTCAGCCCTGCCAGGTCGATGAAATCACGATACCCCACCTGCAGGTCTTCGCGGATGAGGAGACGCAGGCTGTCCCCCCGGCCATGCTCCACCACCGCCCTGAGGGTCTTCTCATGACGGTGACGGGTGAGATAGTTGAAATAATTCCTGAACACCTGGTTGAAGAGCTCCATCCAGGCAGGGTTGTACAGACAGAGACGCTCCCCGAAACCCCTGTATTTCTCCAGCACCTGCTCCCGCACCGGCAGGTCCATCGTCTCCAGCATCGCCAGACGCGCCTCCATCCAGTCCAGGAAAAAGGTGTCCTCCGCCGTGGCAAAGGTGTCGCGCACCGCCTGCATGAAAGCCGGCAGGGTGGTGTCTTTCTGCTCCGTGGCCACCAGGGTGGCATGACGGTAAAACCAGGGGGTGTAGAGCTCCTCGAACCGCAGGATCTGCACGTTCAGCTCATCGCGGCCGGCCCCCCGGGGGATCCACGGATAGACCTGCGGCCGGAAATAGGGGTTCAGGAGATCCGGAATGCTTTTGTCCTGACGGGGAGGAAGATGCAGATGATACGTATGGCCCGGCTGTACATACAGATAAAGCTTGTAGACCCCCGGGTAAAGATCCGCCTCCATGGTCTCCGGCACGGTGACCGTAAGCGAGAAAGTACCATCTTCCTGCACCTCCAGGATGCCCAGGGTGTCCTGCATGCCGGTGATCATGTCGCTGCGGCCCAGCAGCGGAAAACGCATGCCGGCCCAGCCGGCGGCACTGTCACCATACAGGGTCACGGCGGCAGGCTGCCCGTACACACCGCACGAGAGGAGGAAGAAAAAAAAGATCAGGATCGTTCTCATGGCCGGACAGGTGTCATTTCCCCCCATTCTTCAGGTCGATGGCGGCAGGCACAAACCGGGAGGCATCCCCGCCGTATTTGATCACCTCCCGCACCAGCGTGGAATTGATGAAGGTGTGCTCCGGAAGGGTGAGGAGGAAAACCACCTCTATCTCTTTCTCCATGGCCCTGTTCACCTGGGCTATGGCCCGCTCATACTCGAAGTCGGCCGCCGTGCGCAACCCGCGCAGCAGAAAACGTGCACCTGCCTTGCGACAAAAATCGACCGTCAGACTGCTGTAAGAGGCTACCTCTATGCGGGGCTCACCGGCAAAGACCCTGCGTATCCACTCCATGCGCGTCTCCAGAGGAAAATAATCCTCCTTCCCCGTGTTGATGCCGATGGCCACGATGATCCTGTCGAACAGCTGAAGACCCCGCCGCACGATCGACTCGTGCCCGAGGGTGAACGGATCAAATGAGCCCGGAAAAACAGCGATCTTTTCCATGATTCTCCTGTATTATCTTTTTCAATACCGAAAGGTAGCAATTTTATCCGGGAGATAAAAACCTGCTGATACCCAATAATGTACAGAACGGGTTGCAAAAAGTTTAATAAAACTTTTTGCGAAGTTTCATTATTTCACCTCTGCTATATGCTATAAATCAACATATTACAGAACTCATACTACGTAGCAAACTACGTAGCTCACTACGTAGATGCCGTACAACACCCTCTTTTACTGATGATTAGATGGATTTTTTTGGCGGGATGCGGAGGGAAACCGGGTCACACTTTTTTCCCTTTGACCCGCAGGAGCGCATAGTCGAGCACGTCGCGGATGGTCTCCACATAATGGAAGGAGAGGCCTTTGATATAGATATCGTTGATCTCTTCGATATCTTTTTTGTTCTTTTCCGAGAGGATGATCTCTTTGATGTTCGCTCTTTTGGCGGCCAGGATCTTCTCCTTGATGCCGCCCACGGGCAGCACCTTGCCACGCAGCGTGATCTCGCCGGTCATGGCGACCCCTCTGCGCACCTTACGTCCCGTGAGGGCTGATGCCAGCGAGACGACCATGGTGATACCCGCCGAGGGGCCGTCTTTGGGGATGGCTCCTTCCGGCACATGGATGTGAAAATCATGCTCTTCGCTGATATCCTTATCGATGCCCAGGTAGTCGGCATGCGACCGCACCCATTCGAGGGCGATGACGGCCGACTCTTTCATCACCTCACCCAGGTTGCCTGTGAGGGTGAGCTTGCCTTTCCCTTTGCTGAGGCTGGTCTCGACGAAGAGGATCTCTCCCCCCACGGGCGTCCAGGCGAGGCCTGTCACCACGCCGGGGATCTCATTGCCCTGATACACATCCTTGAAGAAAAGCGGTTTGCCCAGGAACTCGCGTATATCCGTCACGGTCAGCTTGCGCGGCACCTCCTCGCCGAAGGCTTTCTTCTTGGCCACACGGCGGATCACCTGGGCGATCCTTTTCTCGAGGGTGCGCACACCCGATTCGCGGGTATAGTTGACCACGATGTCCTCGATCACCTTCTTGGGGAAGAAAAGGTCTTTTCTCCCCAGACCGTGGTTCTCCAGCTGTTTGGGGATCAGATGACGCCGCGCGATCTCCACCTTCTCCTCGACGATATAGCCGCTGATCTCGATCATCTCCATGCGGTCGCGCAGGGCGGGGCTGATGGTGGCGGTCGAGTTGGCCGTGGCGATGAAGAGCACGCGGGAGAGATCATACTCCAGCTCCAGGAAATTGTCATAGAAAGCATTGTTCTGCTCGGGGTCGAGCACCTCCAGCAGGGCATGCGAAGGATCGCCCTTGAAGTCGGAGCCTATCTTGTCGATCTCGTCGAGGATGAAGACGGGGTTGGAGGATTTTGCCCTCCGTATGTTCTGGATGATACGCCCCGGCATGGCTCCTATGTAGGTCTTGCGGTGGCCCCTGATCTCGGCCTCGTCGTGCAGTCCTCCCAGCGACATGCGGACGAAGTTGCGTCCCAGGGCACGGGCCACCGACCGTCCCAGGGAGGTCTTGCCCACCCCCGGAGGACCGTAGAGGCAGAGGATGGGCGACTTCATGTCACCCTTCAGCTTGAGCACGGCCAGGTGCTCCAGGATGCGGTCCTTGACCTTCTCCAGACCGTAGTGGTCGTCATCGAGGATCTTCTGTGCCCTCTTCAGGTCGAAATTGTCTTCGGTATATTCGTTCCACGGCAGGTCGAGCAGCGTCTGCAGATAGTTCATCTGCACGGAGTATTCCCCCACGGCGGGGTTCATGCGCTGCAGCTTGTCGAGCTCTTTCTCAAACACCTTCGCCACCTCCTTGCTCCACTTCTTCCCGGCCGCCCTCTTCTTCAGCTCCTCTATCTCCTGCTCCATGGGGCTGCCGCCCAGTTCATCCTGGATGGTCTTCATCTGCTGATGCAGCAGGTACTCGCGCTGCTGCTGCTCCATGTCCATCTTCACCTTGGCCTCGATATCGTTCTTGAGCTCCAGCATCTGCACCTCGCGTGTGAGGAACTCCAGCAGCAGACGGGCCCGCTGCTTCAGGTCGCTGATGTCGAGGAGACGCTGCTTGTCCGAATTCTTGACATTGGCATTGGCGCTGATGAAGTTGATGAGGAACTTGGGGCTCTCTATGTTCTTGACGGCAAAGGAGGCCTCCTGGGGTATGTTGGACGAGAGGTTGATGACCTTCAGGGAGAGGTCTTTCAGTGCATGCACCAGGGCCTCGAACTCCTGATCCCCTTCTTCGGGATAGGTGTCCTCCAGCTTCTGGGCTTTCACCGTGAAGTAAGGATCGCTGTCCAGCCACTGCTCCACCCCGAAACGGCTCTTGCCCTGGATGATCACCGTGGTGCCGCCGTCGGGCATCTCCAGGATCTTCAGGATATAGGCCACCGTGCCGATGAGGTTGATATCGTCGAAAACAGGATCTTCAACGCCGGGATCTTTCTGCGACAGGGTGCCGATGATGCGGTCTTTGCGGTAAGCCTCTTTCACCAGGCGCAGGCTCTTGTCGCGTCCCACACTGATGGGCAGCACCACGCCGGGGAAGAGCACCGTATTGCGCAGGGGGAGCACAGGCAGGGGCTCGGGGATCTGCAGATCCGGATCATCCATCTCCTCCTCCTCGGAGATCAGCTGGATGATACCTCCCTGCTCCTCCTCCAGCGAGGAAGAGAAAAACAGATCTCTCATCTTGTTCTTGTTCTGCTTCAAATCCTTTGCCCTTCTGTTGATCCCCCGGCAATATGCCGGAGGGAATGGTTCCGGCCCGCGATAACACCCTCTTCCAGCAAAAGAAGCCGTCTGTTACCAGGCGGCTTCTCCTCAGATAACGCTGGGATATCTATTTCTTTTTATCGAGATGCCGCTTGTAACGGTTCATGTACTTGTCCACACGACCAGCGGTGTCGACCAGCTTCATCTTGCCCGTGTAGAAAGGATGCGATGTGCTGGTGATCTCCAGCTTGATCAGGGGATATTCCTTGCCGTCATCCATCTTGATGGTTTCTTTCGACGGAGCGGTGGAACGCGTCATGAATGTAAACCCGTTGGACATGTCTTTGAAGACCACAAGCCTGTAATTCTTCGGATGTATTCCCTCTTTCATTTCCTTGATCTTAGTGCGTTTTTTTCAGGGTTGCAAAGATATATATTGTTTATAACATTACCAAACGGCATAAATTTATTTTTTGCTGCCGGCGATCACAGTTCAAACCATGTTTTCACCAGTTCTTTTTTCTCACCTTTGTCGCTGTGGTGGGTAAATTCGTTGGTGTGTTTGTCGTAGGTATAGTCTTTCGACCATTTGTCGATGTTCGTCACGATCTCCCGCACAGCCGCGGCGAAGTAGTCGATCTCCCCGTCGGTCAGGGTAGGATGGATGCTCCAGCGCACGAAGCCCGGTTTTTTGGAGAGGTCGCCCCGGTTGATCATCTCGGTGATGCGGTGCGACTCTTCCTTGGTGATGCCCAGCAGCACATGACCGTAGGTGCCGGCGCAGGCACAGCCGCCCCGCACCTGTATGCCGTAGCGGTCGCTCAGCAGCTTGACGATCAGGTTGTAGTGTATCTTCTCATGGTAGAAAGAGACGGCCCCGATTCTTTTCTCCACATTGTCGGCCAGGACATGTATGCCGGGGATGGTACGCAGGGCCTTCATGGCTGCCGGGATGATCTCCTCCTCGCGGCGGGCGATCCAGTCGGTACCCATCTTCTCCTTCAGGCGGATGGCCAGGGCGGTGCGGAAAGCCTCTATGAAGCCGGGCGTGCCTCCGTCCTCGCGCATCTCTATGTCGTCGATATACTTGTATTCTCCCCACGGGTTGGTCCAGTCGACGGTGCCGCCCCCCGGCTGGTCGGGTGCGATGTTGCGGTACATGGCCGAGTCGAAGATAAGCACCCCCGAGGCGCCGGGACCACCCAGGAACTTGTGCGGCGAGAAATAGATGGCGTCGAGCTTCATCAACGGATCGGCCGGGTGCATGTCGATGTCAACATAAGGCGCCGAGGCGGCGAAGTCGACGAAAGCATACCCGCCGTGCTCATGCATCAGCTTTGCCAGCTCATAATAGGGAGGGATGACACCCGTGATATTGGAGGCCGCCGTGAAAGCACCTATCTTCAGCTGACGGTCTTTGTACTGCACCAGCAGCTTCTCCAGCTCGCCGGGATCCACCAGGTTGCCC
>CAZYQV010000121.1:0-2527 GCA_964649775.1 uncultured Rikenellaceae bacterium | reverse complement strand
ATGTTCCAGGTCCCTTCCGGGATGAAAGGAGCGTCGGCAATATGATAGTCTTTGTCTTTCTTCAGGATATCCACCAGCGTAGAGATGGTCACGAACCGGTATCCCTCCTTCTCCAGCTGCCGGAAACGGTCGATATTTTTCTTTTCCTGCTCCGGCACCCGGTAGAAATCGCTGTTGTAGTCGAGGGTGTTGAACACCTCGCCGTCGTCGAGGAACGACCAGGTCCAGGAGAGGTTCTTCAGCTCTTTCTCGCCGCCGCCCATCCATCCCAGGATCTCATCGCCGCCATAGCGCACGCGCACCAGCGGTTGCGTGCTGCCCCGATACCAGCTATACGGGTCGGAGCTGGTGACCACCACGTCATACAGTCCCTGCAGGGCCGTTGCCAATCCCGGTGAATACTGTATCTCCTGGCCAAAGAAGACACGCGAGCGCTGCAGACCGTGCTTCTTCAGCACCTCGTCCGACAGCTGCACCGACCGCCGCAGGTCGAGCGCCGGGTAGCCGATGAAGAACTGGTCGGAGTAGTGGGCCACGACCAGCTCCACCTGGCCTCGGGCAACCAGTTTCTTCAGCATCTTCAGCACCCCGGGATATTCCTGTGCCATGGTCTCGATGGCATAGCCCTGGAACTCCAGGTCGACACGGTACTGCGGGTGCTTCTCAAGGAACTGCAGCGCCGGCCACAGCGACTCGCGCACGATACGCGCCTCGATGCGGTAGTCCCCCGCCACATACTGAAAATTATAGTGGAACAGCGCTATGGCATATTTGGGTTTGGCCTGCACAGCCACCGCCATCATTAGCAAAAACGTCACAAATAAAATTTTCCTCATAGCCGTAAATCGTTTAGATACCCCCCTCTCATGACATTCTATCATTCTATCATTCTATCATTCATCTCACCACCGTCACCTTTGCCACTCCGTGTATCTCTTTCGCGCTGCTGCCCACGGCCAGCGCCACGTCGCCGCCGGGCACCTCAAAGCGTCCTTTCTTCTGATCCCAATATTTCAGGTCGTCCACAGGGAAGGCCAGCGTAACGCCGACGGTCTTACCCTGCGGCACCAGGATGCGGCGGAAAGCCATCAGTCTTCTGTCGGGCCGTACGTTACCATCCCTGGCCGTGCGGGCATAGAGCTGCACCACCTCCTCGCCGTCACGGTCGCCCGTATTGGTGATCTCCACACGCACCCGTATGCTGTCGCCCGGGGCCACACGTCTTCTCTCGGCCCGTACCTTGCCGTAGGCAAAGGTGGTATAGCTCAGACCGTAGCCGAACACCCAGAGGGGCTCCGGCATCCCGGGATGGCTCTCCGCCAGCTTCGAATAGTACATATAAGTACGTCCTTTCCGCAGGTCGTAGTCGCTGATGTCCGGCAGCTGTTGTACCGAACGGTAAACGGTCAGGGGCAGGCGGCCCGCCGGGTTGTAACGGCCTGTCAGCACGTCGGCCAGGGCGTTGCCGCCCTCCTCGCCGTTGCAGAAGGTCTCGACGATGGCCGGCACCTCCTCCGCCAGACGGGGCAGCGAGACGGGACCGCCGTTCTGCAGCACCAGCACCGTGCGGGGGTTGGCCGCCAGGATGGCCCGCACCAGGGCGGCCTGGTCGCCCGGCAGCCCCAGCGAGGTGCGGTCGCGCCCCTCCCCCTCCACCGTGTCGTCGAGGCCGGCCACGACCACCGCCACATCGGCACGGCGGGCCGCCGCCACGGCTGCCCCGAACTTATGCGGGTCGGGCATACCACCCCACAGACGGATGCGTCCCTTGTACCAGAGCTGCGTGTATTCGATCCGCAGATCATACTGCCGTCCCTTCACCAGCCGCACCTTCACCGCTACCGACGAGCGGTTGCGGTTCTTCGTGCGGTCGATGATCTTCTTCCCGTCGAGCCAGAGCCGCAGGATATCGTCAAAATCGCCACCAAGATAAAACTCCCCCGTCACCGGCGCCACAAGACGTCCCGTCCAGCGTATTGAATAGTATTGTTTCGGTATTCCCTCGCCGGGAGAGCCCTTGCCGAAGTTAAAGTCGACGACACTGTCTATGCGGGTAAACGCCGGCTTGCCGGAGAAAGAGGTGTCGGCGAAATATTCGCCCAGCAGACCGGGACCCTCTCCTGTTTCCGGGGGCGGCATCAGCATCTCCGGCGACAGCGGCGGCAGGGTGATCTTCACATCTGTGCCTTTCTCATAAAGAACACGTGCAGCACCGAAAGCATTGCGCAGCCCTTCCAGGGGTGAGACGGCGTGAGAGTATTTTCCGGTATATCCCCCGAGGAGGGCCACGTCGGCCAGCGGACCGATGACAGCCACGGTGTGTATTTTTTGTGTGTCAAGGGGCAGCAGTCCTCCGTCATTCTTCAGGAGGATGATCGCCTCACGGGCAGCCTCAAGGGCCAAAGCCCTGTGCTGCGGACCGTCCACCACATCCGCGGGGATGTGGGTGTAAGGCACCTGCTGCGGCGGGTCGTAGAGACCCAGCATAAAGCGCGAGAGCAGGATGCGCCGGACAGCCGTGTCGATG
>CAZYQV010000120.1:0-3311 GCA_964649775.1 uncultured Rikenellaceae bacterium | reverse complement strand
GGATCCGATGCTGAACGAGGGGGTGGTGGCGCTGATCAGCGGTGCGGAAGGTTATATCACGCTCATCCCCGACTATCTGGGGCTGGGTGTTTCGGAAGAGATGCATCCTTATCTTATCCGCGATGTCCTGGCGGGCAATGTGACGGACATGATCACGGCTGTGCGGGATTATGTAGGGCGGCAGGATCTCTCCGATGACGGTCATCTTTTCCTGGCCGGCTATTCGGAGGGAGGGTATGTGACCCTGGCGGTGCACCGGGCGCTGGAGATAACGGGGATGTCCGGCGGCATCCGGGTGGTGGCTTCCGCGCCGATGGCGGGGTCTTATGATCTGAAGCTGACGGTGGACACGATCCTCTCTTACGGGGTGTATAACTCGCCCGCTTTCATTGCTTATACCTTAAATGCATACGATCATTTTTATCACTGGGACCGTATGCAGGAGATCTTCCGGGAACCGTATGCCACGATGATCCCCGGCCTGTTCGACGGCACACATACCACCGGTTATATCAATGACCGTTTGCCGGTGCAGGTCGATTCGCTCCTGCGGGGTGATTTTATCACCGCCTACTATGCCGGTGAGACGCCGTGGCTGCTGGAGGCGTTGCGGGAGAACAGCCTTCTCGACTGGGGGCCGTCGGCGCCGGTACGCCTGTATCATGGCGACCAGGATCATACCGTGCCTTACTGGAATGCGGTGAAGGCACGGGAGGAGTTATGTGACCGGGGCGGAGCGCACATCACGCTGGTCACCATCGCCGGCGGTAATCACGACTCTTCGGTCATCCCCTCTTTTACCGGTGCTATTCATTGGTTTGATTCCCTGCGCACCGCTGCCGGCTGGTAAAAAAAAGAGCTGCCTGTTGTCAGCAGGCAGCTCTTGATGACAGTAAGGATCAGAGATATTTTAATGTTGTATGATCAGCTTGCTGACCCCTGCCCGCTGTTCTCTGACGGCACGCAGGTAATAGATGCCGTCGGGCAGCGACGACAGGTCGAGGGTCATCTCGTTGTGATCGATGGTGAGGCTCATCACCTGCCGTCCGCGTACATCAAAGAGGGTGAGCGTGCCGCCGGTCATCTCTTTGGTGCGGAGGGTGACCGTGCCTGCTGAGGGCACCGGCCATATCTCCATCTTTTCCATTGGCGCTGCCGGATGACTGATGCCTGTGGGTGAGGCCAGACGGATGTCTTTGTCGGTGACAAGGAAATCCAGGCCGGTGATGACGTTGCCCTTCACACTGATCGTGTAGGTGCTGTCCATCGGCAGCCCCGGGATATCGATCATGATGCGGTAGTTACCGTCGGGGACGTTCTCAAAACGGAAGTTCCCATCATCGTCGGTATATACCCAGGCGATGATGTCACCCGATTTCTCCACGCCGATAAGGATCACCTTGACCTTCTTTACAGGCTCTCCCTGGATGGAAGCGGTGGATTTTTTCGTTGCACCCGTAGCATAGGAGAGGTTGCCCCCCAGGGCGCCCTCGCCGTTGAGTTCGGCTTTGATCTGGGCGACATCAATGTTGATGTCACGGATATGATCTTCTTTGACTTCGATGACCTCTGCGTCCCACCATAAGGGCACATTGCCGTAATAGGTCCCGATAGCGGCAGGCAAAGATGCCGGATTGGGCAGGACGTATACCAGGTAGTTGCCGTATGTGAAATCTTTGAAAACAAAGCTGCCATCGGTGACGGCTGCAATATCCCGTACGGGTGCCTGTCCTGCCCCCTCACTCAGTCTGATCAGCGAGACCAGCCCCTCGTCGACGGGAACGGTGCCGCCGAGCGTGGTGACCTTGCCCTCCATGACGGTATTGGGGGAAAAGTTGGCCAGGAAAATGTTGTCGTCGAACATGGCCGGTTTCGTGATCTCACCGATCTTGAGTGATCCTGAGAATTTTCCCAGGATGAAGAGGTTGTTCCGGATATTTTCCTGCAGGTCGTTGATCTCGATGAAGGAGTTGTTGCTGCCGCGGATGGAGAGGGCTGATACAATGGTCCCCGACATCCCTTCAAGGCCCAGTAGATAAGCCATGCTCCCGTTCATGGGAAAGTCCAGGGTATCTCCGGGGAGGAAGATGCTGTCGTAAGCCACACTGCTGATATAAAGCCTGTCGTCGGCAGTGAGCAGTCCTGCCGGCACCTCGTCGTAGTCACTGGTGATGTTCTGTGACCACAACAGGGAGCCCTCTGCATCATATTTTGCAACGAACTGGGAGGTGTTGTGACCCTTGTGCATGATCAGGTCGTGATTGTCGCCCGGCAGATCAAGCGTATCACCGCTGTAGTATCCCAAAATGTAAAAGTTCTCCTCCGCATCGGTGATCATGTCATTGATAAAATTCTTGGTGAATGACTTATTTGATTTGTAATTGTCATTCATCACGGGGATATCTACTGCCCACCGGACTGTTCCGTCAGCATTGACCCGGTAAACAAAGTAGTTGTTTTTCTTGGCATCTCCGAGGCTGACCCCCCCCAGGGTTATCGATCCCGGTCCGTATTTTCCCGTGATGTAGAAGCCGCCGTCGGCGAGAGGGGCTATCTTGCCTGGCTGCTGCATGTTCTCCCAGTCGTCCGGGACGGATGTCATGTTCCACTGGTAGTTGCCGGTGGCATCGAAGTGCAATACGAAAAGGACCATGCCGTTGGTGGAGGCAGGCAGGGTGTCGGACCCGAAAACAGGCCGGTCTCCATCATAATTGCCGGCAACGGTGATGCTGCCGTCCATGCCGATCCCCAGAGCAGAAGGCATCATTTGTAACTGGGGCTCACTTGCTCCCGAGGGGACGACGGTATCGTTCATGGTCCCCCAGAGAGCATTGCCTTCTGCATCGAAGGCCATGAGAAAGAAGTTGGTGTACCCCTCTATACCGTTCAGGACGACATCCCCTGCATAAAGACTGTCGCCGTCGAAGTTGCCGCAGAACACCATGTTCCCGGCACGGTCCCATGTTACGAAACCTTCATTGATGTATGCCGTATTGTCGAAAGGGAAGAGCGGTTGCAGGGCTTTCACTTCGCCTTCGGGGCCCAGGATCGCATAGAAATATTTCCTGCTGGTGTTCGTAGAGGGAGATTCCAGGATCTCATCGCCAATGCTCATGATGGTGTCGCTGAAGAGCCCTATCATGGTCATGTTCCCTTCCAGGTCGATCCTGGCACCGGTTATCTCGAAATCCCAGCCGTTGCTCCTGAACTGCTGCACCCACAATACCTGCCCCGAGGGGAGGATGCGCGAAGCGTACAGGTTGATCCGCCCCTGGAGATCCAGGGCAAAAGTACCTATGTTGAAGGTGCCG
>CAZYQV010000119.1:0-3905 GCA_964649775.1 uncultured Rikenellaceae bacterium | reverse complement strand
GGCGCGGTAGAGCAGGTGTATCGTCTCTCCCGGTGCCGGCGCGGCGAGGGTGTCGAGATAACCGTTGCGCATGGAAGGGGAAAAGTTATATTCAAACTGTCCGGTGCAGATCATGTTGGGAGGGAGGATGCCTTCGATGCTCCAGTATCTGGAGGCGGAGACCTCCATATCTTCCGGGATATGTTCTACATGTTCCGCGCCCGTCCAGTGATGGATGATCCTGAAATATGCCGAGTCGGTGATCTGAAGCGTTCTCAGACGGAAAAAGCAGTTGTCAAAGGGGATCTCTCCCGGCTTGCGGATGATGCGGCGGGCAGAGGAGGTGGCATCCGAAACATATTGTCCTGTGTTGATCATCACGGCCAGGGGGCGGAAAGAGGTGATCAGCGTCTTGCGCTGCCGCGCTCCGGAAACCATTACCAGGTATTTATGCTCCTGCCATGCATCATCCAGCAGGGTGACCTCCACGGGGATGTTGTTGGCATACGCTTTTCTGCCTCTCAGCCGTTGCCGGAGGAACAGGCCGGTGATATAGTCGTCGCGGTCGCGGATCACCATGGTGCTGTCCAGGCTGAAGTGAGGGAAGCCAGGGGTATAGATCCATGCATTGAAGAAATCCTGCAGGGGGCGGTGGGTCACCCTGGTGAGAAAATGTTCGAACTCCTCCGTGGAGATATTGCCGAAAGCATAGGTTTGGAAATATTGTCTCAGGGCATCAAAGAAAACCTTGTCGCCCAGGTAATTCCTTAGGGTATGAATGACGTCGGCTCCTTTCTTGTATACCGTCATGCCGTAGGTGATCTCTTCCGGGATACCGGACAGCGCATAATAACCGTGGTCGGCGATATGTGCCAGTCGCAGGACCCTGGCGTGATTGTCTGCGATATACCGGTTGTAATCCTCCCTGCCTTTGCTGAATTCCAGATAAAGCGCTTCGCAGTAGGTGGCCCATCCTTCGTTGAGCCACATGTCACCGGCGTCTTTGCAGGTGACCAGGTTGCCGAACCAGCTGTGGGCGAACTCATGGGCCAGCAGGCCGTCGTGGTCGTGCGTGCTGTCCACGACATACTCCGGGATAGAGATGCAGGTAGCATGTTCCATGGCTCCGTGAGGGAAAGGCACCTCCGCATAGCCGATCTTCTCCCAGGGGTACGGGCCGAAGAGGTCTTCAAAGATCCTGAGATAATCACCCACGTGGGAGAAGGTGACTGCTGCCTTTCCCGCGTTTTCCGGTCTGACGAAATATTGTGCAGGGATCAGGCCTTTCAGGCTTTCGAGGCTGTCGTTGAGGATCACATACCGGGAGACGGCCAGCGAAGAGAGATAGGTGGAGACAGGAGCGGAAAGGTTCCAGTGGAACGTCCGGGTATGGTCATTGTTGGGGATGATCTCCTGCAGTGTGCCGGGGCACGCAGCCGTCAGCGAATCGGGCACCGTGATGAAGTAGTCATAAGTGGCTTTGTCGGTGAAGTTGTCGCGGCAGGGATACCAGGCCCTGCCAAAAGGGTGGGGGATGACGTGCATCCCTACTCCCATGTTGAAAGCGGTATGCTGCCGGAAGTAAAACCCTCCCCACTGCGGATCCCGCGCAGGTCGGCCGTGATAAAAAAAGGTCATCAGGATGGTGCTCTCCCTGTCGGCTACCGAAGGCAGGACAACGGTCACGTTGTTCCCCTCTCCCCTGAGAAAACGGACCTTTTCCTCATCGATCCAGACTGAATCGATGATCAGCGGAGGTTCCAGCATGAGACGGACGGTGTGTACGGAATCTTTCAGGGTGTAGGCCTGGATATCGGCGATGCCCCGGAGGCTTTTGCTCTGCAGGTCCGTCAGGGTGATGTTGAGTGTGTAATGGAGGATGTCCAACGAATCGGCCGGCGCGACAGACCCTTTCTGTCCCGCCGGTGCCGGGACGCGAAAAGAAACGGTCAGGAGCATGATCATCCCGGCGATAAGTCTCCCGGCCCGTTTGATGCTGCACATTTTAAAGGTTTAAAAGTGTTTCCCTGACAACAGCGGTTTTAGTTATAGACACTGAATTTTTTCTCTTTGAGCGTTTCCAGGAGCGACTCGAAAACAAGGCGTCCGTCGGTGTTCCCCAGCAGGTCGTCAGAAGCTCTTTCCGGATGGGGCATCATCCCGAAAACGTTTTTCGTCACGTTACATACGCCGGCGATGTTGTCCATTGATCCGTTAGGATTATATTCTTCGGAGATGATCCCGTTTGGGCCGCAGTAGCGGAAAAGGATCTGGTCGTTCTGACGGATGCGGGCGATCTCTTCTTCGGGGGCATAATACCGTCCTTCGCCGTGAGCGATCGGGATCTTCAGGGGCCTTGTTTTGTCCAGCTTGGCCGTCAGAGGGGTCTTGTTGTTGTCCGGGATGATGTAAACGTTCTTGCAGATGAACTTCTGATCGGTGTTGGGCAGCAGCGCTCCCGGCAACAGACCCGCCTCACAAAGGATCTGGAAGCCGTTGCAGATGCCCAGCACATAACCGCCTCTTTTGGCAAAACGGATCACCTCGTTCATGATGGGAGAATAACGGGCGATGGCCCCCGAACGCAAATAATCGCCATAAGAAAAGCCGCCGGGCAGGACGATAACATCCACATCGCCAATATCCGTGTCCTTATGCCACAACTCCACTACTTCCTGCTCCAGCACATCACGCAGGACATAGACCGTGTCCATATCGCAGTTGGAGCCGGGAAAAATAACTACCCCGAATTTCATATCACACTGTTTTAAAATGGTGTCTCAAAGTTATTTATTTTTCTCCGGTGCATCAAAATATTTTTCCTTCCGTGAGAAAAATCCGGTAAATTTCCCTAATTTAGGCTATCCAAATGAGTTAAAACAGCATTGTTATGAAAAGGATCCTGAAATATCTGGGATGGCTGGTCCTGGTCCTTGTCATCCTTTTCGGCGGCTTTCTGCTTTTTGCCACCCTGTCCGACTATCAGCCGCCGGAGAAGATCGTTGTGTACCGTTCCGCCCGTCCCGATACCCTTATCGTGCCGGATACCTTTTCGGTGATGACTTGGAACATCGGCTATTGCGGCCTTGGGAAAGAGATGGACTTTTTCTACGACGGCGGCAAGCAGGTACGTGCCAGCCGGGAGAACACCCTGAAATATCTCCGGGGTGTGCGGGATTTTCTTGTGGCCAACGACAGCATGGACTTTGTCATGCTGGAGGAGGTGGACCTTCATTCCAAACGGACCTATTTCATCAATGAGCTGGATACGTTCAAAAAATATCTTCCGGGATACAAGGTGTTTTATGCGCTCAACTACAAAGTGGCTTTTGTGCCGGTGCCCGTGACCGAGCCCATGGGGAAGGTGAAGTCGGGATTGGTTCTCCTGTCGAAGTATGAGCCCGCGCTGGTCGAGCGCAGGGATTTCCCCGGCCAATATGATTGGCCTACCCGTCTCTTCATGCTGGACCGGTGTTTTCTAGTGGCTCATTATCCGCTGAGTGACGGTCGTGAGTTGCAGGTGATCGTCACCCATAACTCGGCCTTTGACGGAGGTAAACTGAAGAAAGAGGAGATGGCTTACCTGAAGAAATACCTCCTGACGGAAGCCAGGAAAGGCAATCTTCTTATTGCAGGAGGCGACTGGAACCAGAATCCGCCCGGATTTAATGGGGAAGACTTTAACAAAACATCGGGATACAAAAATTTCGTGGCCAACACCATAACGGCGGATTATATGCCGCAGGGATGGCAATGGGCTGCAGACCACACCGTGATGAGCAACCGGGCCAACCTGACCCCTCATATACCGGAAAAGACCGCCACCACGCTCCTTGACTTCTTCCTTCTTTCACCGGGCACGGAGGTGATCGATATAAAAGGCATCGATCTGGGATTTGCTTATAGTGATCATCAGCCGGTGGTGA
>CAZYQV010000118.1:0-10418 GCA_964649775.1 uncultured Rikenellaceae bacterium | reverse complement strand
ACGGCAACCTGTGGCTGTCAACCACCAAACATATCGTCAGGTTCGACCCCCGCTCCGGGGAAATGGTGACCTACACCGAATCGGACGGGCTGGAAAACCGGCTGTATGTAGAGAACATGGGCTGGCAGACCCTGAATTTCGTATCGGCCCTGGCGTATAAGGACGAAAAGGGATACCTCTATTACGGCGGCACGGGCGGCCTGCTTTTCTTCCATCCCGACAGTCTGCCCGTCAACACCTACCATTCGCAACTGATCATCGAGCGGTTCAGGGTGAACGGAAAAGATCACCGGGTGAACGGAGAAAAGATCGTACTCCGCCCCGATGAGAACCAGCTGGAAATCAAGTTTACGCTAATGAACCTGATCCAGTCGCGGAAAAACCGCTACGCCTGGAAGCTGGAGCCCTATGACACACAGTGGCACCAGGGGGATTATCTTTCGAAAGCCGCCTATTTCAGTCTCCCCCCGGGGAAATACCGCCTGCTGTACAAAGCCGCCAACAACGACGGTATCTGGACCGTGGCCCCCCGGCCGCTGGAGATCTGGATCAAACCCCGTTTCTACCAGACGACAGGATTTCTTTTCCTGATAATCGCCCTGATCCTGCTGCTGTTCTTCATCTTCCTCGCCTACCGCCGGTACCTCAAAAGGCAGATGGAAAAGAAACGCAGGATGATGCGCTACAGCTGGTCGCACCTCGACGAAGCGGAAGCCCGGAAGATCAACGAGAAACTGCTCTCCGTGATGCAGGACAGGAACATCTTTCTGGATCCGGACCTGAGCCTGAACAAGCTGGCCAATATCCTGGAGATAAAACCCAACTACCTGTCACAGACCATCAACCAGTTCCACGAGCAGAACTTCTTTGAGTTCATCAACACCTTCCGCATCCGGGAGGCCAAAAGGCTGCTGTGCAAAACGACCATGAAAGTGGTGGCCGTGGCTTATGATGCGGGCTTCAATTCCCTGTCGACGTTCAACTCGGTCTTCAAGAAAGCCACCGGCACCACCCCTTCCCGCTTCAGAAAATCCTGTCCCGAAAACACGGGTGACCGGAATTCGCAGGCGGCATCCCGCCGGTGATCCTTTCACAGGTTTCCGCGACCCTTCTGCAGCCAACCGAGGAACAAAACCCACCGTTTTTTACCGGAACAAAATGGTTCAAAACTTCCGAAAAGGTCTTTCCGGAAGTTTTTCTTTACCTCGTTCACGACTGTATCTCAGCCGGTTGTAAAAAATCTTATTCCGAATATATCTATCCAAAAGATTTTTTGTGATCGTACCCCTACTTTATTTGATGAATTGAAAAGGATCATTACAGAACAGGTGGCATGACAACATCATTTTCATGACACAATGAAACAGAAAAGCCACTGAAGGTACTTTTCACTTCATTTATTTGAAGCACTTATCATGTTCTACACTTACATCATGCTTACCGGCCGGAAGGATTACCAGATCGGTGTCACGACCAGTCTGGTCCACCGCAAAAAGATCCTGTGCAGTCATGATCCGGGTTGCCGTGTGGTTTATTATGAAGAATACGAGACCAGCGAAGAGGCCACGCGGCGTGAGAACATGCTGCTGGAGCTGCCGCAATCCCTGTTAAAAGAGCTCATCGACGAAACCAACCCCATGCGGGTCAACCTTATATAAAGCATGTACAACCGTATTCAATTGATATTCCTGTTTTTGTTCGTGGAGCTGTCCCTGTCCGCCCAGGATATGAGTCATTTCCGGGAGAACAGATCCTCCGTTCACGGCAGTCTCTCGGCCACCGGCACCTATTATCATGCCGCGGGCATGCAGGCACGGCGGAGTCCCCTCACCGGTATCCTGGCCGGCAACTTCACGGTGAATGTGAAAGGCTTCGAGATGCCCTTCGCTTTCACCTACAGCGACCAGAACAGATCGTTCCGCCAGCCCTTCAATCAGTTCGGCCTGTCGCCCCGTTACAAATGGCTGACGGTCCATCTGGGATACCGCAACATCAATTTCTCGAAATACGTGCTGGGCGGCCATACGGTGTTCGGCGCCGGGGCGGAGCTGAACCCCGGCAAGTTCCGGTTCGGCTTCATGTACGGTCGGCTGAACAAGTCCACCAACCAGGCCGTCAATATCCTGCGGCCCACCACCGACACCCTGATGGATTTCAACCGTAAGATGATGAGCATGAAGATCGGCTTCGGCACGCAGAAGAGTTATTTCGACATCAACCTCCTGCGGGCTTACGACGACTCCCTCACGGGACACGGGGATTACGACCTCCACGATGTCTTCCCGGCAGCCAATCTGGTGGGCGGGGTACACACCCGTCTGCAGCTGGGAAGTCATCTTTTTTTCGAGGGGGAAGGGGCCTACAGCATCTACACCGACAACCAGAACTCGCTGCTGGAGCCCGAGGGCATCCCTGCCACTGTGCAGAAGATCATACCCATCAATGCTTCCTCCAGCGGTAAGCTGGCTGTGGAAGGCCGGCTGATGTACCAGAACGCGAAAGCTTTCCGGCTGGGCGTGACCTACCGTCGCATCGCCCCCGGATACCGCTCCATGGGCACCTATTTCCTGAACAACGACGTGGAGAACATGACCCTCAACGGCGGCTTCCGCATGCTGAAGAAGAAGATGCAGCTCTCGGGCAGCATCGGCCTGGAGCGCAACAACCTGCAGCTCTCCCGCAATGCGACCACCCACAAGACCATCGGCTCGGTGAACCTCAACTATAACCCCTCCGCCAAATTCGGTATCACGGCCACCTATTCCAACTACAGCATCAACCAGCAGCCGGGCCGCATCCAGATCGCCGACTCGGTCAAACTTTACCAAACCAACGGTACCCTGATGATCTCGCCCCATCTCTTCCTGAACAGCCGCAACAAAAAGATCCGGCATTTTATCTCGTGGGTCTTCACGCAGATGCAGCTCACCGACAAGAACCCGGACTCGCAGTACAACAACAGTTTCTCCACGCTCAACAACATCTTCTCCTACACGCTGGGTCTCGTGCCCTCCGGCCTGAATTTTCTGGTAAGCCTCAACCAGAACCATGTGACCATGCAGAGCGGCGAAAGCACCAACGCAGGCGCCACCCTGGGCATCAACAAGCGGTTCAGGAAACCGAAGGTCTCCCTGGGTCTCTCCGCCACCTATACGCACAGCACCAGTGAGCAGCGCGATCTCAACACCCTCACGCCCGTTTTCAATGCCACCATACGTCTGGGGAAACATCATCAGTTCCGCATGAACGCCCACATGATCCGGAGCCACACCACACAAACTGCACTCACAACCACCGAACAAATCGGTATGCTCAGATATGTATTCAGTTTTTAATGTCATGAAAAAACACCGTCCTATGAAACCGTTCGTAAAAGCATTTTTTCTGATCATCCTCCTGTGTCAGGGGCTGACGGCCCGTGCCCAGAACCAGGTGGTAGTCAATGCCGTGGTACTGCCGCCTTATACCACGCAGTTATCCGACTATACAGACAACCCAAACAAGCTGCAGGTTAATTTCATCAACACCACAACTTCCGACCTGGAGGTGTATATCCAGGGCAGTGTAACCGGCGACAACGGCATCTCCATCAGCACCGATCCTTCCTTTATCATGCCCGCCCCTGTGGTGTTGCAACCGGGTGTTCCTTACCGTCTGGAACCCGGTAACCTGCAGGATCTTTTCTCTGCCGATCATCTGGTCTTCAGCGGCATCTCGCGGAATGAGCTCTTACGGTCGGGCACCCTGCCCGAGGGGAACTATCAGTTCTGTTTCAGGGTGTACGACTATCAGACGCACCAGCTTCTCTCCAACGACCAGGCAGGATGCAGCAACTTCTTCCAGATCGTCTATCAGGACCCGCCGGTGATCACCTATCCTGTTTGCGGCAGTGAGGTGGAAGCCACACAGCCGCAGAACCTGCTGATCTCGTGGACCCCTTCGGTAGGTAGTCTGCCCAATGTGCATTACCGGCTGATCATGGTGGAGATGCATCCTTCCGACCGCAGTCCGATGGACGCTCTCATGTCGGCCAATCCGGGCAATTATTTCATCGAAGCGGAAGACCTCACCGTGCCGCAACTGTACATTGGCTCTACCTATCCTCAGCTGAACAAGGGTTACAAATATGCTTTTTTCGTCCAGGCCTACGATCCCGACAACAAGATCGTCTTCAACAACAACGGCACCAGTGAGGTGTGTTGGTTCACCTACAAAGCCCCGAAACTTCCGGAGCTGTCCGTCACGACGCCGGCCGGGGCGGGAGTGGCCCTGAAAGACTACCTGGATGACTTTGCCATGTTGCCCGCCACCCGCATCAGCGGTCGTCTGTTGTACATGATGGCCGGCGACGCCCGCATGACCGGTGCCCACGGCACCGCCCAGGCCATGGTGAGTGCCGGCAAAGACAAGAAATGGAACCAGCGGAACCGGCAGAACTCCACCCCGTCTGCCGCCAGCGGTACTTACTACGGCAGCGCCCCCGCCACCGGCAACGATGCGAACACGAACCATTTCTCCCTGAACAACTATCAATATTTCACGGGCACAGGCATTGTAAAAAGCATGAACCTGCCCCCGCCCCTGGGCACCGGCGTGACCGACGCCGACCTTTTCAGCACCAACGGCGGCAAACCGCTGGGTAACATGCGGGTGAAACTGGTGGCCCGTCTTCTCCTGAAAGACCTGAACGGCCCGGGTGTCACCGTGGCTAAAAACCCCGGACTGTTGCTCACGGGAAATTACCGTTTTTATGATGTGGGCGGTAATGTCATCCCCATGGAAAAAGTAAAAGAGATCCTCGGCAGGACCTTCGCCGTAGCCACCACCGACGACAACGGGCATTATACGTTTGATTTCAGGCAGGACTTTTTCACGGGTCCTTTTATCTCCGTTTATGATCTGGGCTCCTCGGACGGCCCTACGATGGACAACTTCACAGGATATATCGCCCTGAAACTGGAGGTGGAAAACCTGAAGTTCTGCAGTCCCGACATTAATATCTTCGCCTTACCGGGCGACCAGCTGCAGCTCCCCGACCAGCTGGCCCTGATCCGGGACTATTCGCTGGACATCGTCGTGACCTCCGGCACGGACAGCACACTGGTACCCACCCCTCCCAAAGGACAAAAAAGGGCAGATTCCACACTGGTATATTCTTATGACGTCCATCCCAAGGTGATCCCCGGCAAAACCCCCATCCCCGGCGTGAAAGTTCGTATTCTGCGCGACATGCAAAAGATGGGGAACGAACACAAAGCCATCCTGTTGGCCGAGGGGAGCCAGGACGGCAAGATCATCAGCAATGCCAACGGCCGCTTTAAGGTGGTCCTTGAAGGCGTTACCGACCAGAAAGGAAAGATCCACGTCGGCCACCTGGTGGAGTACTGGGAGCAGGTGGACGGCAAGAACGGCAGCCCTTATTATTACAGTGCACAGACAAGGGCAGACCACCCGGAAAACGAGATGGAGACATCGGACAAGAACTTCGGCACAAAATTCGGGCAGCTGAAAGACCTCGGCTTTTTCAGGGACATTGGCAACAACAACAAAGTATACTACGACCGTGTGGAAGGGCTCACATACAACGTCCAGTATGTAAAAGAAAACCGTTCCGTCAACACCTTTGAAATAGGGATGACAGCTTTGCCGCCCGAGATCAAAGGTCATCTCATGGCTGCCACCAACCTGGAGAACATCGGGCTGTCCGGCATCCGCGTCTGGCTGTACAATAAGAATGATCCGGGTAGGGATGACGGAATTATTCTAACACAGAAAATTTTTAATGGACGGGACTGGATCCCCGATATCTCGGTGACTAAAATATACCATCGGGAGCAGCTTGCGGTCACCAACAAAGCCGGTTTTTTCAGGCTACGCAACCTGCCGGTACGGACGGACAACAGCATTCCGGGCCAACCCGTGGTAACGGGTCCTTATCGTAGGATCCAGATAGACTCCAGATTGTATAAACGCATTGTCTGGCCTCCTCTGGACAAGAATCCCTACAACCTGGTCTATGGCGACCTGAAGTACCTGAAGCTTCAGCTCGAACCCAAACATCTGTTATCCGGCAAAGTGGTCAACGAACAGGGTGATCCGGTGCCGGCCTACCTCCGTCTGTTGCCCAACAGTCCCTACGTCAAAACCGAAAGAAACTGGGATTTCGGATCAGACGGAATAATTTCTTTCTACGAAGCATTCACTCTGCCGGTGGCAGAGACCAACAATGACATCGAAGTGATCCCGCTGTCCAACCAGTATTTTGCCGACACCATCCATCTGAGCGGTATCCCTGACAAAACCCTGCGTATCGTGGTGAAGAAAAAGCTACATCGTCTTGTTTTGCGTGTCAAAGACCGGAACACCGGCAAAGGGATCGCCGGGGCCAGGGTGATAGCAGGAGATTCGCTTGCTGCGGGCACGACGAACGATCTGGGCAACATCCTGCTGGAGTTCCCCTCCCCCGGCCAGCAGTTCACGTTCAGCATCACCGCCGGCCACTATGCTCCCGTGCAGAAGGTGTTCACCCTGCCGGTGAGCAGTCGCTGGACAAGAGCCGTCACGGTGTATCTGTCGCCGGCGAAATCGATCCGCGGCACGATCACCGATAAGAAGACCCGCCAACCCATAGAGAACGCACTGGTATACACCGAACTGCAGAACACCGGAGGGCAGAGCCTTTACCTGGAGGCCCGCAGCGATGCCAAAGGGTTCTATATCCTGAAAGGCGTTCCCTCCCAATACAAAACCCTCACGGTACACGTCGTAAAAGAAGGAAAAGAGCCGGCCTACGTCGGTGTGGAGAAAAATATCACCCTGGCCGATCTCTCTTTCACTGGCGGGCGTCTGAGCATGGCATCCTATGATTTTGCCCTTGAGCCCCTCGATGCCGGCTTGGCGGATATCTGGGGCTTCCCCGCCGTCATCGAAAAAGTAACAAGGGAAAACGGCCGAATTACAGCAGTATCGGGTTACCTGTACGATCTTCCGGGCAAACTCAACTTACAGATGCTGAACAAAGACGGCAAAATCTATTTCGACAACCTGAAAGTGGAGATACAAGACGGGGCACTCCGGCCCGCCGGAAGTTCTTTCTATACCCAGCGTCATACCATCCCCGTCAAGCTGAACGGAGGTTTTTCGGGGGATCTGACCAATCAAAACGGGATGTTCACCCCTCCGCTGATGGTAGAACAAAAGAACGGCAAGGCCTATATCAAAGGGATATTAAAGCTGGACCTCTCCTCTTTCAAGTTCGCCTACGATTTCCACGGCGATCTTTATCTGGGTGACGACACCCTTCAGGCCGGCATCCGGGTATTCGATGCGTTCCATCCTCCCATGGTCATCACGACACGTAAATACTATGTCTTCGACCTGTATAATAACGGCAGTACACTACGTCCCCTGCCGATCAGGGATTACAAGATCTTCGGATTCAGGGCATCCTCCGACCTGTCGCATTCCTATTATCAAACGGGCATGATCCATATCGGCACGACCCTGCATACGGCCATCCCGCTGCCCAACGGCAGCAACGACCTGGATCTGAAGATCCGGGTGGGCGACGTGATCATCACCCGCGACAACATCCGGCTGGAAACATCCCGTTCCGCTTTCACTTTCGATCTGGAAAAATGGAAGGTGACCGCCGACAACAACTGGTATTTCGACAAGAACCGGGATGCCATTGTGCTCAGCCGTGCTACGATACAGACGGGTCTGGGCATCAATGCCGCGGTGAAGAGCCTGCTGATACGTCCTGATGCCCTGCGCGAAGGTCAGATGGACCTGAGCAGAGGTCTCTCCCTGGGCGGGGTGGTACCCCTTACCGTTGCTCCGGGGCTGAAGCCAGTCTTCAACTACGATGCCGGCGTAGGTCACTACCGCATCAGCATGACCGGCAGCAGCGACAAGCCGGCGGCGTGGGTGGATCATCTGCCGGCGCTGGAGGGCCGCCTTGAGTTCCTGTCGGTGGACCTGCTGAGCGACAACACCACCGAGACCGGCATCGGGAAGACCTTCCGTTTCCATCACCTGATAGATGTGTTCGTCGATCAGGTCGCCTCGGGCAACAACTCCTTCACGCTGGTGGGGATGCCCGAGATGGGTGTGCCCAAGATGATCACCGGACAGGCCCACATGACCTACTACAAAGAGAACGGACAGTTACGTTTCCGCATGGAGCCGCTGAACACCAAGGTGGACTGCAACGCCAACATGCTCTTTGTGCTGGATCAGGAGCGGACACGCCAGAAACTGCAGGACCGTCTGTACACGGCCTACGGCCGTTTCAAGATCAACCCGCCTGCCGGAGAGCCCGGCGAACCTTTTTACCTGACAGGTCAACTGGTCAAAAAGCCGGAGGAGGTTTATATCAATGTGCAGGAACAGGATATCAAAATGGGTAAAGAGACCATGCATGTGGACGGCGGAAGGATCACCGCCACAGGCCATGCCTGGAACGAGCTGCATTTTTCGGCCTATACGCGGTCCAAAGGCATGTCCGACAAGAACAAGTTGGACTTTGTGGTACACGGCGGAATAGAGGCCAACGGGGACAAGATCGAAGTGAACAACATCAAAACTCCTTTCGGCAACTTTGAGATGGCTTACCTCTTCCCGCAAAAGGCCCTGACCGGTCATTTGACGATCAACACCCCCATATCCACCGGCTATGCCACCCTCTTCAGGGGGATGATGGACATGCGTTTCGACCCCGACGGGTTTTACTTCGGCATCAACGCTCTCCTGAACATCGACGGCATCCCCATGGAAGGCGGTATGATCGTAGGGGATTACGATGCCAGTATGGAAAAAGTGAATGCCGCAATCTTTGCCCATATGCACAAAAAACCGGTGAGTATGCCCAACTTCAGCGGCTTTTATTTCATCGGCGAAGCTCCGTTGCTGAACTTTAAATTTCCCCTGGCCAAGGTGATCACGGTAAAAGTAGAGGCCGGTTTGGGGGCTTATGTCGGAATGAATTTCTCCAATAATACAGAAGTGATCGGCGGTGGTTACGGTTACGCAGACGGAAAAGGAGGTGTTAACATCGAACCTTGTGGTTTCATCGGCGTGGAGAATAATAACTTTTTGAATATGGAGATGCAATACCTGAACGGGAACGTGTCATTCTGTTCCTGCGGCACAAGCAAATACAGTGTGGGTGCCTGCGGGCTGAACGCTTCGGTAGGGTTGCTGACAAAATACCGCATCAGCACCGACGGAGACAATGAGAAAGTGATCAAATTGTCCTCATCTTCCTGCCCGTCAGCACTTTGCAATCATTAAACCTCAAAATCGAATACGAATAAAATAAAACATACGGCTATGAAACCTGTACTTTTCGGCATTCTGTTCATTGTCACACAAGCACTTGCAGCCCAGTCCCTCATCGTCAGAGAGACAGACAGCAGGACAGAGAGTCCCACGGTGGTGTGGCAAACGATCGGGGCGATCGACACGATGGACTTCAGGATCTTCCGGGCCTCCGTCAAGGACAAGAAATTCAGGGAGATCCATACCCTTCATTATGTACAGCCCTCCAAAAGCGGCGACACCCTTTTCCTGAACATGGTGGACACCACGCTGACAAAAAAGGGTATCTACCTTTACTATGCAGAGGTTTTGCGCAACGGCCGGCCGGTGGTCTCGGCCACGGCGCTGGCACACAACTTGGGGCTGATCCCCCGTCCGCAGGTCATCAGCTTCTCCGCCACGCCCCTCACCGACCGCAAGGCCATCCGGCTCTTATGGAAGCTCAACTACACGGAGACCGTGGGGAGCCTGACCCTTTACCGCAGCAACCAATATGAAATGGGTTACACTCCCGTCGCCGAACTTGCCCCCGGCGATGAAAGCTATACCGATGTGGTGCCGCGTGCCAACGAGCCCTGGTTCTATTTTCTGGAGGTCAACAACTATTTCGGCGGAAAAACGCGCAGCGTGCGCACGCCGGCCTTCGCCACCTTCAGTGAAAAACCTTTCCCGCCCCAGGACGTGATCGTTACGGCGAACGACGACAGCATTCTCTTCGACTGGCGTAACGTGGGGGACAATATCATCGGATACCG
Organism: uncultured Rikenellaceae bacterium; assembly: GCA_964649775.1. Classification (GTDB taxonomy): domain Bacteria; phylum Bacteroidota; class Bacteroidia; order Bacteroidales; family VadinHA17; genus DRPN01. The sequence goes on along the minus strand of CAZYQV010000118.1, from coordinate 342 downwards.
GGTGTATCGCAGCATCGGTGAGCGGCCTTTTCAGCTGATCACAGAGCTGCTGCCGGCTGCTGCCGGAGTCGTGCATTATGCGGACAGCAGTGACGCCATGAAAAAAGCTTATCACATGAGGTACTACATCCGCAATGTCAGCGACGGTTTTGCAGAAAGTAGCATCACCGACACTTTCGAGGTGTACCTCCCACAGCACCAGCCCGTTTATCCCCCTGCACAAGTGGATCACATACCGGACGCCCGGGGATACGTCAGGCTGCTGTGGGTCCCGGACAAAAGGGGATTCGTCACCGGCTACAACGTGTATGTAAAAAGCCCCGGCGGGGACACCCTGCAGCT
>CAZYQV010000117.1:0-10766 GCA_964649775.1 uncultured Rikenellaceae bacterium | reverse complement strand
AAGGTGCAGAGCGCCCTCCTCGAGGCCATGCAGGAGCGGCAGGTGACCATCGGCCAGGAGACCTTCAAGCTCGACGAGCCTTTCCTGGTGCTGGCCACGCAGAACCCCATAGAACAGGAGGGTACCTACCCGCTGCCCGAGGCACAGGTAGACCGTTTCATGCTGAAGGTGCTCATCGACTATCCCGATATGGAGGAGGAGCGCCTCATCGTGCGGGAGAACCTGCAGAAGACGTTCCCGAACGCCTCTCCCGTCGTGAGACCCCGGGATATCCTCAGAGCACGGGATGTGGTGAAGGATGTTTATATGGATGAGAAGATAGAGAAATACATCCTTGACATCGTTTTTGCCACGCGTTATCCCGAGCGGTACAACCTGGAAAAATATAAGCCGATGATTAGCTACGGCGGCTCGCCGCGTGCCAGCATCAACCTGGCGGCAGCCTCCAAAGCCTTTGCTTTCATCCGGCGGCGGGGGTACGTCATCCCCGAAGATGTGCGGGCCGTATGCTATGATGTTATGCGCCATCGCATAGGCCTGACCTACGAGGCCGAGGCCGAGAACATTTCGGCAGAGGATATCCTCACGGCCATCCTCGATACCGTGGAGGTGCCGTAATGGTTTGATTTTTGTATCTTGACAGGAAAAAAACAGAGCATGATCCGGTTCATCATCAGTATGGTCTTTCTTGGCTTTGTCCTGACGGGCACGGCACAGGACTATATCGGCATGCGGGCAGAGGAGATCAGGAAACAGATGCGTGCCGGCCGGAAAGATTTTTCACTGGATGAGACCACCGTCAACAAGGTATACAAGTACCTCAAGTATGTTGACGACATGGAGACCCGGACGATCCTTTTTTTCCTGTCGGATGATGACAGATGTACCTGGTATAAGGTCATCTACGACAACGACTTCCTCGGGCCGGTGGTGCAGCACCTCGACAGCACCTGCCGCAAGATCTCCGACACCCTCTGGATGGAGGAGATCAACGGGCACCAGTACCGGAAAGAGCTGAAAAAGCAGGAATGGTTTTTCAGCGTCACCACACGGCCCGACATGCAGGAGGCACGAAAGGAAAAAAAGGAACAGTGATATGGAAGCAGCCGATTTGCTGAAGAAGGTACGGAAGATAGAGATCAAGACACGCAGTCTGTCCAAACATATCTTTGCCGGAGAATACCACAGTGCGTTCAAAGGCCGCGGGATCGCTTTCAGTGAGGTGCGCGAGTACCAGTATGGCGACGACATACGCACCATCGACTGGAACGTGACGGCCCGTTTCAATCATCCTTATGTAAAAGTGTTCGAGGAGGAGCGTGAGCTCACGGTGATGCTGCTGGTGGATGTGAGCGGCTCGCGCGACTTCGGCTCGCGGGGCATGATGAAGAAAGACCTGATCACCGAGGTGGCGGCGGTACTGGCTTTCTCGGCCATACAGAACAACGATAAGGTGGGCGTGATCTTTTTCAGCGACAGGGTGGAGAAGTTCATTCCGCCCAAGAAGAACCGCCGGCATATCCTTCACATCATCCGCGAGCTCATCGAGCTGGAGCCGGAGAGCCGCCGTACCGACTTCAGCGAGCCGTTGCGTTACCTCACCAATGCCATCAAGAAGCGTTCCATCGCTTTTCTTATCAGTGATTTCCTGGGGCCTGCCTTTACCGACAGCCTGCGCATCGCCTCCAACAAACACGACCTGGTGGCCCTGCGCATACAGGACGAGCGGGAAAAAGAGCTGCCCTCCGCGGGGATGATCCGCATGAAAGATGCAGAGACAGGTGAGGAACGCTGGGTGGACACATCCCTGAGGACGACACGGGCAGCCTACGCCGCCTGGCAGCAGGAGACGGAGAGAGCACTGATGAACACCTTCCGGCAGTGTGGTGTCGACCATGTGGATCTTTTTACGGGGGAGGATTATATCAGGCCCCTGGTGCAGTTGTTCAAAAGAAGATAATGCGGACGATGATCAGAAGAAAAAAAGATATTGTCTTTTTCACGTTTTCCGGCCTTTTTACGGCTCTCCTCCTGCTGTGGCCCGCCGCAGGGAGGGCCCAGGTGAGCGTGGAGGCTTCTCTCAGCCGCGATACGATCCTCATCGGTGACCAGCTGGACCTGACCCTGCGGGTGATACAGCCTGCCGGCATGGAGGTGACGATGCCGCTGTTTGCCGACACGGTGTCGCGGGGCCTGGAGGTGGTGGGGCATCCCCGCACCGACACGCTGCGGCGCAAGGACGGCCGTCTGGAGATCACGCGCACCTGGCGGGTGACCTCTTTCGATACGGGCGGCGTGGTGCTGGTCGACCCCCTGGAGGTGAGCTGGGAGAGAGACTCCGTAAAAGCACGCCTGCAGACACGCCCCCTGCAGCTGGTCGTCAGGATGCTGCCCGTGGAGACGGACAAAGGCCCCAGGGATATTAAGGATCCGTATAAAGTGCCTCTCACCTGGCAGGAGATCCTGTTATGGTCGGTGATCGCTGCGGCCGTCATCCTGGCCCTGTGGCTGGGGATGCGTTACTGGAAGAAGAGAAAAGAGGAGAAGGGCATGCCGGAGATACGCAGGAAACCGGCCGAGCCGGCCCACGTGTTTGCCCTGCGTGAGCTGAACACCCTGCGGGAGGCACGCCTGTGGCAACAGGGGAAGGTGAAGGAGTACTATACGCGTCTGACGGATATCCTGCGTACTTACCTGGAGTACAGGTACGGCATCAGGGCCCTGGAGCAGACCACGCCCGAGACCCTCACGGCGCTGGAGAAGACAGGCTTCAACGATAACCGCCTCAAGGGCATCCTGGGACAGATCCTGGAGACGGGCGATCTGGTGAAATTTGCGAAGTTCGTCCCGCAGCCCGACGTGAACGAGTCGGTATTGCTGGATGCTTTTGTCTTCGTGAATGAGACGAAAGAGTCGTGGAAAAAGGAAGAGGAGGCTGAACAGCCGGCACAAGCCGGAGCAGAAGGGGAGGTGACGGAGGAGAGCGTGTCCGGCGGGGAAGAGACGGCAGAGGATCAAGAGAAGAACGAAGGAAAGGAGGAGCAGGGGGATGTTTGAGTATCATTTTGCCAACCGGGAGTGGTTATACGGTCTGTTGTTGCTGATACCGATGACGGCCTGGTATGTGTGGCGGCAAAGGCATCGTCAGACGGTGCTCCGTCATTCGGGCCTGCAGCCCTTCGTGGGGATGCCGGTGCCTGTGCGGGCTTACCTGCGTCACCTGCTCTTCGTACTGCGTCTGCTGGCCGTGGCCCTGCTGTTCATCGTGATGGCACGGCCACAGTCGGTCAACCGCTGGCAGAAAGTGTCCACCGAAGGGATCGATATCATCATCGACCTGGATATCTCCAGCAGCATGCTGGCGCAGGACTTCAACCCCAACCGCCTGGAGGCGGCCAAGGATGTGGCCATCCGTTTTATCTCGGGTCGTCCCGACGACCGCATAGGCCTGGTGGTCTTCAGCGGCGAGAGCTTCACCCAGTGTCCTCTGACCACCGACCATGCTGTGCTGATCAACCTCTTCAGGGAGGTGAAGAGCGGCATGATAGAGGACGGCACCGCCATCGGCGACGGCCTGGCCACAGCCATCAACAGGCTCAAAGACAGCAAGGCCCGCAGCAAGGTGGTCATCCTCCTCACCGACGGCATGAACAATGCCGGCGAGATAGCCCCCCTGACGGCCGCCGAGATCGCCAAGACATTCGGCATACGCGTATATACCATCGGCGTGGGCACCCGCGGCACGGCACCTTATCCCGTGCAGACCCCTTACGGCATACGCTACCAGCAGATGAGGGTGCAGATAGATGAGGAGGTGCTGCAGAAAATAGCGGCCATGACCGGCGGGAAATACTTCAGGGCCACCAACAACAGAAAACTGGAGGAGATCTATAAAGAGATCGACCGGATGGAGAAGTCGAAGATCGATGTCAAACAGTTCAGCAAAAGACAGGAGGAATATATGCGTTTTGCCCTGCTGGCAGCCCTCCTCCTGCTGCTGGAATGGGTGTTGGGAAGCACGGTGCTGAAAAAATTTCCGTAAGAAATATTAAATGAAAGATGAACTACTAACCACGAACTACTAACTACGAACCACGAACCACTAACCACGAACAATGTTTAGATTTGCCAACATAGAGTATCTGTACGCGCTGGGCTTTCTGCCTCTTTTCTGGCTGGTGTTCTGGCTGGTGCGGATGTGGCGGCGGAGGGTGGTCCGCCGCATCGGCGACCCGCAGCTGGTGGAGCAGCTGATGGAGGGGGTCTCCCGCTCACGGCCGGGGGTCAGGCTTTTCTTCTTCAGTATGGCTTGGCTCTTCCTGGTGACGGCGCTGGCCCGTCCGCAGCTGGGGGCCAAGCTGGAGGCGGTGAAAAAGAAGGGTGTGGAGGTCATCGTGGCGCTGGACGTCTCCAACTCGATGCTGGCCGAGGACATACAGCCGAGTCGTCTGGAGCGGGCCAAGAAAGCCATCTCCAAGATGGTAGACCGCATGGAGAACGACCGCGTGGGGCTGATCGTCTTTGCCGGCGACGCTTATGTGCAGATACCGGTCACCTCCGACTACCAGGCGGTGAAGATGTTCCTGCCCACCATCGGCCCGTCGACGGTGCCCAAGCAGGGCACGGCCATCGCCTCGGCCATCGAGCTGGCGACACGCTCTTTCTCGCCCGGCACCGGCAAGAGCAAAGCCCTCATCATCATTACCGACGGGGAGAACCATGAGGCCGACCCGGTGGCGGCGGCGAAAAAAGCCCATGAAGAGGGCGTCACCATCCATACCATCGGCATAGGAAAACCTTCTGGCGCACCTATCCCCCTGACGGTCAGTGGCCAGCGTACTTTCCTGAAAGACCGCAACGGCCATACCGTCATCACCCGCCTCGACGAAGCCCTCCTGCAGAAGATCGCCACAGCAGGCGGAGGCATATACGTGCGTGCCACCAACGCCTCCATGGGGCTGGGCAGGATATATAACAAGATCAAAGGAATGGATCAGCAGGAGATGAAAGAGAAGAACTACTCGGAATATAACGATCTGTTTCAATATGCTGCCGGACTGGCTCTTCTGTTCCTGCTCATCGAATGGATGATCTCGGAGCGGAAGAGCCGGTTCCTGTCAGGGATAAAACTGTTTCAAACGAAGGAGGGAGAACGATGAGAAAACTTTGGATGATCCTGTTGGGAATGGTACTCCTGCTGCCGGCCATGGGCCAGCAGAAAGAAAGGAAATATGTGCGCGAGGGGAACAAATCCTATAAGGACGGCAAATATGCCAATGCCGAGGTGGACTACCGCAAAGCCCGCGAGGTGGCAAAGGATCCCGTGGTGCCCGACTACAATCTGGGTACGGCACTCTATAAACAGAAAAAGTATGACAAAGCGGCAGAGAACTTTCTCTCCGTGGCAGGCAAAACAGAGGAGGACAGGGTCAAGGCGGATGCATATTATAACCTGGGCAACACCCTGCTGGAAGCGAAAAAGTTGGATGAGGCCATCGCTGCCTACAAGACGGCGCTGAAGTACAACCCTTCGGACATGGATGCGAAATACAACCTGCTGTATGCCCTGCGCCTGAAAAAACAGCAACAGCAACAAAAACAACAGAACAAGAACGGCCAGAACCAGCAGCAGAACAAGGACAACCAGCAACAGCAGCAAAAACAGGATCAGCAGAACCAGCAACAACAGCAGGATCAGCAGAACCAACAGCAGCAAAAGCAGGACCGGAACAAACAGAACCAGCAGCAGAACAATGAAAAACAGGCTCAGCAGCAGAAACCGCAGCCGGGGAAGATCTCCAAAAATGATGCGGAACGATTATTGCAAGCTCTGGCCAATGATGAGAAAAAAGTACAGGCCAAAGTGAAGAAAGCCAAGGCCAAAAGACAACGGGTGAAAACAGCGATCAACTGGTGATGCGGATGAGGAAACTGAAAGCAGGATATTGGTTGTTATGGCTTGCCGGGATACTGGCGGGAGGCTCGTTGTATGGTGCCGGAAGTGAGATCGTCATCAAAGCGTCTGCGCCCAAGGTGGTGTCGGTGGGACAGCAGTTCCGTCTGGTCTATGAGATCAACACCAAGGAGGGGAAGTTCAAGGCCCCTGACCTGAAAGGTTTTGAGATACTGATGGGGCCCAGCACCTCTTACAGCCAGAGCATACAGATCGTCAACGGCAAGATGACCAAGAACATCCGCTATACCTATACCTATATCCTGCAGGCGATGAAGGAGGGTGACTATGAGATCCCCCCGGCGCAACTGGTCCTGCGGGGCAGGGTGATCGAGTCGGGGCCGGTACGGATCACCGTGGTCAAAGGCAGTCAGCCTGCCACCACGACACAGGGAAAAAGCCATACCTCCGCGGCGGCCCCGGCAGGTGGCTCGCAGAAGAGTTCGAGCCTTTATGTGAGGATGATCGTCGACAAGACGAAGATCTACCAGGGAGAGCCGGTGGCCGTGACGGTGAAGATCTTCTCGCGTGTCAGTCTGACAGGCTTTGAAGAGGTGGACATGCCCGAGTTCGACGGTTTCCTCAAACAGGAGATCCCCACGCCCAACCTCACCTCCCTGCAACGGGAATATATCGACGGGGTGCCTTACAATACGGGCGTCATCCAGCGCTATCTCCTTTTTCCCCAGACGACGGGGGATATAAAGATCGATCCTGTGAAGATCGTCTGTCTTGTACGCAAGAGGATGCACGCTTCTCCCGGAGGTTTCTTTGATGATTTCTTCGACAGCTACCAGACCGTGCGCCAGACCATCTTCAGCAATCCCCTGACGATCCATGTCTCGCCGCTGCCGGCAGGAGCACCCGAAGACTTCGCAGGGGCTGTGGGCACCTTTGGCCTGGATGCTTCTCTCGACAAAGAGTCGCTGAAGGTGAACGATGCCGTGACGCTGAAGGTGCGTATCTCAGGCAACGGTAACCTTAAACTGATACAGCCGCCGAAGATTGACTTTCCTCCCGATTTCGAGAGCTACGATCCCAAGGTGGTCAGCCGCATCAAGAACACCGTCCACGGTGCTACCGGCTACAAACAGTTCGAATACCTGATGATCCCCCGCCATGCCGGGAAATACCGCATCCCTCCCGTCGTCTTTTCCTATTTCGATCCGGCGGAGGGCAGCTACAAGACCCTCCGTACGCCTGCTTTCACGGTGGAGGTGCAGAAAGGTGAGGAGGGTGCCGGGACCTCCGTGATCACCGGCGGGAACAAGGAGGAGCTCAGGTTCCTGGGGAAAGATATCCGTTATATCTACACCCGGCCGGTCCGGCTGAAGAGAGCCGGTTATACCCTGTTCGACACCTGGTTCTTCCGGCTTTTCTATCCGGTGCTCTTCCTGTTGTTCGTGCTTTTTGTGACGGTGTACCGTCGTCACCGCAGGGTGATGGGCGATCAGCAGCGTGTGCGCAACCGCAAGGCCAACAAGGTGGCCAGGAAACGCCTGAAGGTGGCGGGACAGCACCTGAAGCAGGGCGACAGGGCCGGTTTCTACGAGGAGGTGCTGAAGGCCGTCTGGGGCTATCTTAGCGATAAGATGCTACTTCCGCTCTCCGACCTGACGCGGGATACCGCTGCCCGGGCCCTCGGGGAGAGAGGGGTGTCGAAAGACCTCATCGAGCGGCTGATACGCGTGATCGACCAGTGCGAGTATGCACGGTATGCCCCCGAAGGAGCGTCGGGAGGGATGGACAAGCTGTATGAGGAGACCGTGGAGATCATCAGTGAACTGGAGCAGAAACTGTAAGTATATATCATGGAAGGGATGAAAAGAACGGCTGGAAGAAAGTTGCTCATCATGATCATGACGGGGCTGATAAGCCTCTCCTGTGTGGCGGGGCAGACTACGGCGCCCGACAGTCTGCTGACACGTGCCAACCTTTATTATGCCAACGGCATGTATGAAGATGCGGCCAGGCTGTACCAGCAGGTGGCCGACACGGGATATGCGGCGGCCGAGCTGTACTATAACCTGGGCAACGCCTACTTCAAGGCCCACGATATCCCCCGTGCCATCCTCTATTATGAGCGGGCGCGCCTGCTGGATCCCGGCAACGAGGATATCAATTATAACCTGGACCTGGCCAGGACTTACGTCACGGACAAGATCGATGTGCTGCCCAGATTTTTCCTGGTGGCCTGGTACCACTGGTTCCTCGATCGTCTTCCTGCCGACGGATGGGCCCTTTTCAGCATGATCACTTTCTTTTTAGGCCTGTTCTTCTTATCTTTGTATGTGGTTGCTGCCAGGAAAAGCCTGAAGAAGACAGGCTTCATCGCCGGCGTGGTCATCCTGGCATTTTCCGCGCTCTCCTTTCTCTTTGCCTGGCAGAGCAGGAATATCCTCACCGCCCATGACCATGCCATCGTGATGAGCCCCGCGGTGACCGTGAAGAGCTCGCCGGGAGAAGACGGTACCGACCTGTTCGTGATCCATGAAGGGATGAAGGTGGCGGTGGAGGATTCGCTGGATCACTGGACAGAGATCAGGCTGGAGGATGGAAGCAAAGGCTGGCTGCCGGAAGAAGCCATTACCAAAATATAGGATCATGAAAAAGACCCTTTTTCTCTCTTTTCTGTTGTTCCTCTCTGTCCTCTCCTGCAAAAAAGACCCCGAGGGGCCGACAGACATACGTATCCGCAACCTCACCTCCTCCGTTTTCCGGGAGGTCTATGTCAACACCTCGGGCGGGGAATATACCTATGGCGATGTGGGGCCAGGCCAGGTGACCCCCTACCACCGTTTTGATATTGCTTACCGCCAGGCACACGTCACCCTGATGATCAACTCCGTGCAGTATGAGCTGGTGCCGGTGGACTATACCTACGAGATCCCCCTGGGACAGGGGAAATTTACGTATGAACTGTCCATCGCCGATTCGGCAGCACATACCCTGGCCATCCATGTGATCGCCGAAGCCCCGCTATAGGAATGGCGAACGGGCCGGGCAAAACGGGATCCGGAGCAGATGAAAAACGGTGGCCGGCAGATGCCGGTGGCGGCCGGTGAAGAGCCGTTGGTCAAAATATATGACGGCGGTATGTATTAAATCAAAATAAATTTTTATTTTTAGAGGTTGTAACTGACCCTGACGTATAACCAAACGAACCTAAATTGCCTGTACTTATGAACATGATCTCTACTGTCATCGGATTGTTTGCGCTGGCTCTTGGACTCCTCGGCATCATCCCCCTGCTGGGATGGCTGAACTGGCTGGTGCTGTTCCTCGTGTTTTTCGGAATGGTCTTCGGACTGTCAGATAAGGAGAAGACCACCGGAATAACCATCAATTTTCTGGTTATGGTCTTTGCACTGGTCCGTCTTTACCTGCATGGAGGGATCGTCTGAGAGACCGCATTATGTTTCAGGAAGTGTTGGAAGGGAGAGAGGATGAAGAAAAGAATTACCTGTGAATGTCCGGATTATGGCCGGACATTTCTTATTTGATAAGATAGAAAAATGAAGATTGAAAACGAATATCTCGGGCAGGCCGAAGGCAAAGATGTGGATCTTTACACCTTACGCAACGACAACGGCATGGAGGTCAGGATCACTACCTACGGCGGCATCATCACCCATCTGCTGGTGCCCGACCGTGAGGGGCGTCTGCGCGATGTGGTCCTGGGCTTCGACGACCTGCGGGGCTATCTGCAGGGACATCCCTACTTCGGTACCATTACGGGCCGTTATGCCGGCAGGATCACCGGAGGACGTTTTGTGCTGGACGGCCGCACCTATGAGCTGGCCCGCAATGACGGGGACAACCATCTCCATGGCGGGATCAAAGGCTTTGACAAGTATGTGTGGGAGGCGGCCACCCGCACGGAGCCGGGCCGTGTATCGCTGATCCTTTCCCGTCTTAGTCCCCACAATGAGGAGGGATACCCGGGCAACCTCGAGGTCACGGTGATCTATACCCTTCGCGACGACAATACGCTGCAGCTTTCTTACGAGGCACGCACCGACAAGCCTACGGTACTCAATCTTACCAACCACAGTTATTTCAACCTGGACGATCCCGCCGGCGATGTGCTGGACCATGTGGCGGTGATCCATGCTGACAGGATGGTGGAGGACCGTGAGGATCTCTCTCCCACGGGCAGAATAGTGGATGTGGCGGGCACCCCTTACGATTTCCGGGAGCCCAAGATGCTGGGCAGGGACATTGAGCGTACCGCTATGGGATATGATCTCTGTTATGTGCTCAACCATGAGGGTGAGCCTCCCCACGTATGTGCCGAGGTGTACAGTCCCCGCTCCGGTATCAGCCTGGAGGTGGCCACCACCGAGCCGGGGCTGCAGCTCTATACCGCCAACTTCCTCGACGGTACCGTGAAAGGGAAGAACGGTATCTGTTACAGGAAACATGCGGCTTTCTGCCTGGAGACACAGCATTTTCCCGACAGCCCCAACCAGCCCGCCTTCCCCTCCGTGCGGCTGGATCCCGGAGATACATACCGGCAGACCACCCTTTTCCGTTTTTCAATAAAAGATTGATCGCATCGTGATGAAAGCGTTCCTGAGTATCGTCTTGTTTCTGTGGCTCACGGCAGTGTTCGGCGGTGTGGCACAGGCACAGCAGATGGAACGACTGGTCATCAGCTATGATCAGGGCCTCCGGGTCACCGGCGTCAAGCTCACCGACGGACGGGAGCTCTCTTTTGCCCGTCCTCTTCCGCTCTTCACCCTCCGCATGAACGGCGTCATGTACTCCTCTGCCGGTGCCGAGGTGCTGCCGGGGGATACGGCGGTACGGT
>CAZYQV010000116.1:0-3352 GCA_964649775.1 uncultured Rikenellaceae bacterium | reverse complement strand
ACACCCAGGATGGGGGCTCGTCTCACATAAGCCCTGAACAGATTGCATATTTTACCAGGGTCATTCATGATCATCCCGGTGTCCGGTGGACTTTTGTTTTTATGCACCGGCCTGTGTGGGAAGGAGAAGGAGATCAGGAAGAGGGGTATGAAAAGATAGAAGCCGTTTTCCGGGGAGATCATTATACCCTCTTTTCAGGACATCATCATCAATACCGGAAATCGATGAAGAACGGCTATGCGCATTATGTCCTGGCCACCACTGGCGGAGGGGGCAGCCTGCGGGGTGAAAAATACGGGGAGTTTGATCATATTACCTGGGTGACACTGAATAAGAACACTCCTCCGAAAGTCATCAACATTAAGCTGGACGGCCTTGTCCGGGATGATGTGGTACTCGATTCGCTCATGGTAACGGAGAGTCCTTCCGGCCCGAAAGAGCAGAAGAAATAACAGCCCGGTTTCCCGGGAAAAAGTCTTTTTGCCGTTATATTTATACGGGCAGTGACGGCAGGGAGATAACAACAAAGAAAAGAGGAGAGAAAGGAACAACCGCCGGCACCACTGAGAGTCAAGGTTTTTATATATCTTTGTTTTTTCTTGTTGCGACTTTGAAAACGAATATAGTGTTAGGCTGACAGAACTGTGGAAAACAAAGGAGAAAGAGAGCTGGTGAATGCGCTGATCAAGGGGGACCTTACAGCCTTTGATCTTTTGTTTGAAAAGTACCACAAAAAGCTTTTTTATTTCGCAAAAGGGTATTTGCGGAGTGAGGAAGATGCCGAAGATCTTATCCAGGAGGTATTTGTAAAGATATGGGAGTCCCGGAGCGACATTAAAGAACACCTTTCGTTCAATTCCTTTTTATACACCATTACTTACAACTCCATTCTGAAACACTTCAGAAAAAAAGGAAGAGAGAAAAAATATGTTGACAGATATGCTGTGGAGATATTGAAAGAGATCAACAACACCAGCGAGGAGGTGGAGTACAGGAATGTGCTGGAGAAGGTAAAAAAATATGTGGATCAGTTACCGGAAAAGAGGAAGGAGATCTTTGTCATGAGCCGGTTTGAGGGCTATAAAAACACAGAGATCGCCCAGAAACTTAATATTTCGAAAAAAACGGTCGAGAACCAAATATATCAGGCATTGAAATATCTCAGGGCCCATTTGGACAAAGAAGGCTTTTTTCTGGCTTTGTTTTTTTATCTGTTTTTGCAGTAACATCCCCGGCTTGTTTTTCCGTGGATTTGTCAGAGGGGGAGCAGGTTTTTATATTTCAGGAGGAAGCACCGTCTGCCTGCAGGTTCCCGGCAACGGAAAAGGAGGATACAAGTTTATGGCATGTCCCGTAAGTGAAATTTCTCCGGCAGGGATATACTATTTAAGTAAAAAACAAAAAATTTCCGCATGAAAAAATTTCTCTTGCCGGTATTGCTTTTGGTGATTGTCGCCATGTTCATCCTTCCGGCATGTTCCGTATTCCGCAAAGAGAAAGAGCTGGACATTCTCTTTACCATGGAGACAGCAGAAGGGTTTGTCCCTTCGCGCCAGACGGCGATCTGGCTGGAAAAACCGGACGGATCGTTTGTGAAGACGCTTTTTGTGAGCGAATATATGGCTTATGGGGGTTACCTTGTGCCGGGGATCTGTCCCGACTGGGTCTCGGTATCCGACTGGAAAAATGTTGATCAGGAGGAGTTTGATGCTGTTACGGGAGCTACGCCGCAGGAGGGGAATGTGGAAATGGAGATAAAGATACCGGAGGATCAGCTTCCGGACGGGGAGTATCTTTTGCTGATGGAGATACATCTTACAGAGAATTACAATTTATTGGCCAGAGGGAAGATCCGGTTTTCGGAAAAAAAATGCCAGACAACCATGGAAGTTGAATATCTTCCCGGGAAATTTCATAAACTGAAAAAGGATTATGTATCGGATATTAAAGTAATTTGTAAATAAAATAATGTCATGAAGAAAAAAAAGGAAATCACCAGGCGGTCTTTCATTGCATCCTCTGCAAAAGGGGCCTTGGCTCTCTCGGCATCAGGGATGATAGCATCCTGCAATATTTTTTCCGGAGGCGAACAAGGCAAGGTGCCGCAGAAAATCCTGGGGAAGACAGGGTTGTCTGTATCCATTCTCTCTTTCGGGGGAGGTTCACAGTTTTTGCGTAACCGCAACGGGGAGTGGGAAAAACATCTTGAGCTGGCTGTAGAGAGCGGCATCAATCTTTTTGATACGGCTCCCAACTATGTTGTTACCGCTCCCGGCGGGGAGAAAGAACTGACCAGCGAAGAGCGGTTTGGGGAGATCCTTCCCCCTTACCGTTCGAAGATACATATCATGACCAAGCTGGACAAGGATGAAAACTTCAAAAGGGATCCTTCCACAGTAAGGGCCTCGGTGGAGGGGAGTCTGAAAAGGATGAAGACGGATTATATTGATGTGTTGCTGATCCATGCTGTGGACGACCGGGACAGTGTGGCGGAGATCGAAAAGGGGGTGTACCGGGAGATGACCGCCCTCAAAGAGGAAGGGATCATTAAGTTCATCGGCTTCTCAAGCATGGACAGTGCCGAACGTTCACGGGATCTGTTGGAACATCTCGACTTCGACGTGGCCCTGCTGGCGTTGAACCCTACCCGTTACCGCAATTACGGGGAGATAGCCCTTCCCGTGGCGCAGGAAAAAAATGTGGGGGTGATCTCCATCAAGGTGTTGCGGGATCTTGTCGGCAAGGATGCCACTGCCGAAGAGTTGCTGGCATACAGCTGGAAGACCCATCATGTCTCTACGGCACTGATCGGACATTACGGACTGGATATTCTCAAAGAGAACATCCGGCATGCCATTGAGTATGGAAAGAAAAACCAGCTTGCGCTGGACATGAAAGAACTGGAGAAAAGGCTTGCCTCCTATGCCGGGCCGCATGCTTTGTGCTGGGCCCGGCCGGGATATGAAGATGCCGGCATCACTGTTTAAATCTGTTTGTCATGGACAACCGGAGAAATTTCCTGAAAAAGACGGGTGCCGGCGTGCTGGCTGCTGTGGCCGGGCCTTCATTCTTTTCCGCCGCTGCCGCTCTTTCTCCGCTACCGGATGACGGCACCGGGGAGAAGAAAAAGATCCGTATCGGTATCATCGGGGCGGAGAACACACACACCGTTCTGTATGGTAAGATGTATAACATCGAAAAACGTTTTCCGGGCGTGGAGGTGTCGTATGTGTGGGGGGAGACGGAGGATTTTGCCCGTCATGCCATGAAGGAAGGAGGGATCCCACGCATGGTGAAAGATCCCCGCGAGATGCTGGGGAAGATCGATGCCCTGATCGTGGATCACCGCCAT
>CAZYQV010000115.1:0-7598 GCA_964649775.1 uncultured Rikenellaceae bacterium | reverse complement strand
TGTAGAAGGCCTGCAACAGATATTTGCTGTCGGGATAATCTTTCACGAGGGTCTCCAGGTTGTCGGTAGCACGCCGGTGGTCCTTCAGGTCCGACTCGAAGATGACAGCCGACTCGAACAGCCCCTCCTGCCGTTTCTCATGGGAGACAGCCATCAGGGAGTCGGTAAGCGGTATCTGCCGCAGGTAGTAACTGCGGCTTTTCTTGTTGGTAGCCTGCACCTCATCGGAGGTAGTCTCCAGGGCCACCGAGTCCTCCGACGTGGTGGCAAACGACATGGTCACCTTGTTGCGACGGCGCCAGTTGTCCTCCAGCTTACGGTTACCCCACCGTTTCCGGAACTCCTCACGCCCGAAGGCCAGAGCCGTAGGATTGTAAAAATACCATTTCCCTCCCCGGGCGATCTCGCCCATATACCGCTGCTTATTCCCCAGCGCCTGTCCCTGCGACCAGGACTGTACCTCCCGGGCCTCGGCAGCCTTGCGCTCCTTCTCTTCCTCGGCCCTGATAATGCCATCGATAACCTTCAACCGCTCCTCCTTGGACATAGATGCCAGATGCTGCAGACTGTCCTGCAGTTCTACCTCATCGGTGTAACGGATCAGTCGGTTCAGGCTCTGGCTCTTGTTCCGATATTCCGGATAACCGGGATAATCCGGCGGGAGAAAAGCCACGGCACTGTCGTAATAGATCTGGGCATGGTTGTAGTCATTCCGGGCAAAATAGAGATCGGCCGTCGTCAGGTAGGAAAGCCCTTTCTGCGTGTTGTTCGACACCGAAGCATGCGCCGACTTAAGGAAATAGTCTATCGCCTCATTCTCCTTGCCCTCACGCAAAGAGACCTTGCCGTAAGCATAGTAGATCTGGTCGCGGTACTCTTTGTTCTTCTCATCACGCAACAGCTTGCGCAGGGTCTTCTTGATCTCCTTCAGGTCCGCATCCGCCAAGCCCGAGTTCTGCGCAATGCGTACCTGCGCCGTAAAACGCATGTCGTAAATGGGATTGTTGCGCAACACCCGCCTGAAATACTCCACCGCCATGGCCTCATCCCCCTGCTCCTCATACAACTGCCCCAGCAGAAAAGCCAGATGGGCACGGATGCTCTTTTTCCGGCTTCCATCATACGCCCTGGCCAGCTCGGGGATGGCCAGCCCGAAACGCCCCTGTAAAAGATAATGATTCCCCACAGCCGCATGATACTCCCCCAGCAACTCCTCAGGGATGCCCTCCTCCTGCTCCTGCTTCTTCAGCTCGGAAAGCACCATGCCGGCATTGCGGAAATTCTTCAGCCGGTCATAGGTCTTCATCAGCCAGATACGGGCCTCCGTATTGATCTTCTTGTCGGGAAAACGGTTGAGGATATAGTTGAAGGTGATGGCGGCCGACTCCAGGTCGTTTTTCATGTATTGTGCCTTGCCCATCAACAGATAACTGTCATCCACCCACTTGTTGTACTCGGGCAGCTTGTAAAAAGCTTTCTCCTTGTCGGTGGGATGAGCACTTTTTTTCTTGGGCCTGGCCGTGATCGAGTGATAGGTGATCAGCTTGGAGGTCTTCTTCACCACCCGGTCCATGTTCGAGGTGACCATGCCGGCCGTTTCATCATTGTCCATGGGGAAAACGGGCAGCGTCTTGTTGAAATCGGGCTTGTACTGCTTCCACGCCTGCCGCATGCCGGCCTTGTAGCTCTCGCTGGCATTGAAAAAAATGTTGTAATGGGAAACGATGTTGTGAAAAGTACGCGTAGCCCCCGTATTCTTCTCAACGGAACACCCTCCGGCCATCCATGCGAGAACCGTAAAAAGTAATAAAAAGGCCTTTCTTGTCAATGTAAGCAGCTTTACTCAAAGAAACAGTAAAACTAAGAAAATAGTATCTTTCCCGCCCTTTTTTTACAGGGAAAAAAGAGAAAAAGATCGTCAGGCATTCACCTCCCTCACCTCCTTCACCTCGGGCACCTCTTTGAGCACAGCCTGCTCAATACCGGCGAGGGTCTGCCGGCGATAAGGACAGTCCCTGCATGCTCCCAGCAACTCGATCAGGACCACATGCTCCTCCGTGATGTCAATCAGCTGCACATCCCCTCCGTCGGCCTTCAGGTAATCCCGCATGCGTTCAATGACGGTAAATACTCTCTTCTGTATAGGATCATCATTTGCTTTCATATCCCGGTAATCTCCCTATGGTTATTGTTTGGTTATGATCACCCGCTGTGTCGGCGGGAGTTCTTTATTGCGTTTGTCCACCTGCTCCGTCACCTTTTCCGCCAGACCGGCAAAGATCTGTCCCAGCATGGTATCATCGTCGAGGGCCACCGGATGACCGGCGTCGCCGCTCTCCCGGATCTTCTGCACGATGGGTATCTGCGCCAGCAGGGGCACGTCGAACTTCTCGGAGAGTTTCTTCGCCCCTCCCTCACCGAAAATATAATACTTCTTGTCGGGCAGCTCCGGCGGCGTGAACCACGCCATGTTCTCCACCAGCCCCAGCACCGGCACATTGATCTTGTCGCTGCGGAACATGGCGATGCCCTTGATGGCATCGGCCAGCGCCACATCCTGCGGCGTGGTCACAATGACCGCACCCGTCACCGAGATCTCCTGCACCATCGTCAGATGGATATCACTCGTGCCCGGAGGCAGGTCGATCACCAGATAATCCAGCGCACCCCAGTCGCCCTGCTGCAGCAACTGCTTGATGGCACTGGTGGCCATGGCCCCGCGCCAGATAAGGGCATCATCCTCACTGACAAAAAAACCGATCGACAGGATCTTCAAACCGTATTTCTCCAAAGGGATGATCATGTCTATGCCCTCTTTCTTGGTCACCGAAGGCATCGCCCCCTCCAGCTCCAGCATCTTGGGCGCCGAAGGACCATATATGTCGGCATCCAGCAAACCCGTCTTCCAGCCGGCCTTGGCCAGCGCCACCGCCAGGTTGACCGCCACCATCGACTTGCCTACTCCTCCTTTGCCCGAAGCTACCGCCACCACATTCTTCACCTCAGGGATATACTCCGGCGTGGCCTTCAGCGGACCGATCTTCACCGGCGCCGTCACCAGCACCTCCAGATCATCCCCAAACTCCTTCTTCAACTGCCGGTCCGCCAGCTTCTTGATCGAATTGAAAAAAGGATCGTTCGGCTTGGGCAACGACAGGGTGAAAATAACCTGCCGCCCGTCGATCCGCAGGTTCTCTACCATGTTGTTCGTAACAATGTCTCCCGCGATCTCGGGATGCTTGATCTTACGCAATACCTGCAATACATTCTCTTTGTTCAGTTCCATTTCTTTATAACTTTTTAATACTCTATCGTTTAACCTTCTCTGAAAAATGCAATTTTTATTTGATTCAAATAAAATTGATGCAAATATACAGGAAAGATCGGAAAGTTCTCAGGCAAGAGGATCTAAATTTTCCCCGGGATCCCAAAATAATTCCCTGAAACGGACAACACGGTCGTTTTCCACTTCGACGCCTTCGCTCTCGAGGAGTTGTTTCATGGTATCCCGGAAACCGAAAGCGTGCCTGCCGGTGAGCAGTCCCTGCCGGTTGACCACACGGTGTGCCGGCAGGAAATCCCCGTCGCTGAAAGCATGACGCAGGGCCCAGCCTACAGCGCGCGATGAACGGGCGCTGCCGAGATAACGGGCAATGGCACCGTAAGTGGTGACACGTCCGTAAGGGATCTGCCGCACCACCGCATACACCTGCTCAAAAAAGTCGCTGTTCTTCATCGGGAAGATCGGTAAGAGAGCCTTCTTTCACGGGCCGGAAACGGAGATAACAGATCTTCTTCCCCTCCTCGAGGAACTGCTGCTCATAGAAAGTCTGTATCGCGGCAGCAACATCTTCACGCTTCCCGGCATACAGGTCCGGCGTATGCTCCTCCACAGGAAAACCGTTCAGCTGCACCACCCGCAGTGTATATTCATACAGGGGCCTGTTGTCCGTCTTCAGGTGGATCACACCCCCCGGGCGCAGGATCCTGCGGTACATCTCAAGGAAACGGGGATGGGTAAGACGCTTCCGCGCACGCCGTTTGGTGGGCTGGGGATCGGGAAAGGTGATCCATATCTCTGAGACCTCACCGCCGGCAAAGAAAGAATCGAGCAACTCGATGCGGGTGCGCAGGAAACCCACGTTCTTGAGTCCCTCATCACGGGCCGTCACCGCCCCGCGCCACATACGGGCCCCTTTGATGTCGACACCCAGGAAATTTTTTTCCGGCGAACGGCGTGCCAGCCCTACCGTATATTCCCCCTTGCCGCATCCCAGCTCCAGCACGAGAGGATGACCGTTACCGAAAAAATCCGTTCGCCACCGGCCTTTCAGCGAATGATCCCTGCCGAAGACCTCCTCAAAAGGAGGCTGCACCACAAAAGCCATCCCGGCCATCTCGGCCCAGCGGGCCAGCTTATTCTTTCCCACGATCGCTGTTTTTAATCCGTTCGACACGCAGACCTACATCCCGTATCCCCTCCAGATCCGTTCGCATCCCCTGGACAATGTCAAAACGGTAAATGCCTTTGTAGGGAAAAAGAATGTATTGCTTGTAAGGCAGCCGTATGAAATAAAGGTCGCCGATGCCCCGGCCCAGCCAGCGGCCCCGCTCGTCGGCCAGCACAAAGTTGACCGTATCGGTCACCTCATCACCGGCAGGGGAGGTGACATGAATGAACAGATAAAGATTGCTGTAGGGATAGTCGGAGTAATTGCGGATGTTGATGAAAACAGACTGGGGGGTGAGGGTGTCGTCCACCGGCACCTTGAAATGCAGAACATCTCCCATCTTCCAGGTGTGCCCCTCTATCTCCCTGTTCTCCTCAAACACCTTGGCGGGATCACACGAGACGGCCAGCCACATCATCGCCAAAAGAAAAAATAGCTTTCGCATCACCGTTCTCTTCTGTTGTTTCTGCGTTTGTTCCGTTTTTTCTTTTTCCGTCGCGGGTTCTTCTTGTCGAAACGGGTGAGGCTGTCCTGACCCACCACGTTTTCAAAATCAAAAGACTCCTCCTTTTTCTTCTTCTCATTCACATACCACCCCTCGGTCAACTTGTCCGCTTTCTCTCCCCGTTTGTTCATCTCCTGGATCTCCACCACCCGCTCCACAGGTACCGGCACCAGGTTGACCGGCGAGTGGGGATCCGAAGAATACCACATCACCCTTTTGAAGATATCCGTTTTCTGATGATAATAGGTCCCCTCAAGTGTCTCCAGCACCACATCGGAGCGGGGGAACTGTTTCTGTGCATCCAGGTAGATGTCCAGCTCATAGTTGAGACAGCATTTCAGCTTGCCGCACTGTCCCGCCAGCTTCAGCGGGTTGAGGGAGAGCTCCTGGTATTTGGCAGCGCTGGTGGATACCGACACGAAACGGTTCATCCACGAGGCGCAGCACAACTCACGGCCACAGGTGCCTATGCCGCCGATACGGCCGGCCTCCTGACGGGCTCCTATCTGCCGCATCTCGATACGCACCCTGAACTCCTCGGCCAGCACCTTGATCAGACTACGGAAGTCGACACGCTCGTCGGCGATATAGTAAAAGACCGCCTTGGTCTTGTCCCCCTGGTACTCCACATCCCCGATCTTCATGCTCAGCCCCAGGTCGGCCGCGATCTTGCGCGCCCGCAACATCGTCCTGTGCTCCATGGCGATCGCATCCTTCCACTTCTCCAGGTCGGCCGGCTTGGCCAGACGGTAGATCTTCCTGAACTCCGTCTTCGCCGGATCTACATGATCACCCCGCAAACGCTTCAGCACCAGCTCACCCGTGAGGGTCACAATGCCGATATCGTGCCCGGGAGAGGCCTCCACAGCCACGATATCCCCTTTTTTCAACTTCAGCCCGTTCACATTCTGGTAGATGCCCTTCCTTGTGTTCTTGAAATGCACCTCTACCAGATCCGAAACAAAAGCGTCGGGCGGTATATCACTTAACCAGTCCCACGATGTAAGCTTGCAACATATATCCGAATAGTAGGCACGACTCTCCGTAACTTTCACCACGCATCCTCTGCCCACCGGTTTCATCTCTTCCATAACCCCGTAAAATTTAACCTGCAACATCTTTATGCGGCAGGTGAAAATATAGTGTGATATTCCTCAGAGAGCAAAAATAAACTATTTTTTTAACAGTTTGTTCAGCTTCAGGGAAACATCCATAAAAACCAGCTTGCCGTTCACGTTCCGGGCGATGTGATCCCACGCCTCCTCCAGCAGTGAGTAGATCTCCCCGAGATTGCCCGGATGGATATAGCCGGAGAATTTTTTGGAAAACGCCAGCTCCTCCTCTGTGAGGCGCACCTCTCCCGCCTCATTGCCGAAAAGGTTCATCATCAGGTTCTCCCGCAGGACATGCAGGGTGTAGGAGAGGAACATCTTCTGTTTCTCCCTCCCCATGTCGGCGATCTCCTCCACCCATTTCACCAGGCCGGGGAGGTCCGGCAGGTAGGCAAGACGCATCCACCGCCGGAACAGGTCCAGAAAACGGGCCTCCTCTTCCTCGCCCTGTGCGATCACCGAGGCCTCCAGCAGGTTGCCGTCGGCACGCATCACGGTGCGTTCCAGCACCTCCCCCTGCAGCCCATACCGCTCCGTCAGCCAGGCACGCATGCTCTCCTCGTCGGTGCGGGGCACACGCACCGCCTGACAACGCGAGACGATCGTGGGCAACACCTGCGCCGGATCGGCGGAGACCAGCAGAAAGACCGTGCCCTCGGGAGGCTCCTCGATAAGCTTGAGCAGAGGGTTGGCAGCACTGCGGTGCATCTTCTCCGGCAGCCAGAGGATCAACACCTTGCGGTCGGCCTCGTAAGGAGTGAGCGCCATCTTCGCAATGATCTCCTCACTCTCACGGGTGTAGATCATCCCCTGTTTGTTCTCCACACCCAGGTGTTCATACCACTGCGACGGACCGAAATAAGGATTCTTCAGCACGATCTCCCGCCACTGCTCCAGGAAAAGGGCACTGTGGATGTTCCTGATCTCCGTCCTGCCTGTCTTCACCACAGGAAAAGAATAGAGGATGTCCGGATGGATCAGCTTTTCCGCCTTCTGACACGCCATACACCTGCCGCAGGAATCCCCTCCGGCGGGGTCCGTGCACAGCAGATACTGCGCAAAAGCCATCGCCAGCGGCAGCGCCGCCGACCCCTCCTCACCATGGAAGAGATAAGCATGCGCCACACGCCCCTCGCCGGCAGCCCTGACCAGCCGCTCCTTCACCTCCCTGTTGCCCGGTATGTCACTGAATCGCATATCTTTTTTCGCTGTCCGGACAAAAATAGACAAAAAATTTCCCGTTTCCTTTAAAAAATCATTTTCACGCCACGGGGAAGTTGCTATTTTTGCAGGAACTTTGTGAAATCCCTAAAAAACGAAAAAATGAAAAATATTGACACCTACGATTTCAACGGAAAAAGAGTGCTGGTACGTGTCGACTTCAACGTGCCGCTCAACGAGAATTTCGAGATCACCGACGACACCCGCATACGTGCCGCCCTGCCCACCATCAACCGCATCATCAATGATGGCGGCATGCCCATCCTGATGTCTCACCTGGGAAGGCCCAAGGATGCCTACGACGAGAAA
>CAZYQV010000114.1:0-4404 GCA_964649775.1 uncultured Rikenellaceae bacterium | reverse complement strand
GGTGGTCAGGATGACACTCATCGCCCGTGACCTGATGGTGGGCAACCCGCGTCTGGCTGAGCTGGGCTTCGGCGAGGAGGCCCTGGGCCACAACGCCATCGCCGCCGGTTTCCAGGGACAGCGCCAGTGGACCGATCATTTTCCCAACGGCGACTTCATGGAGGCGATCCTCAACTCTTCCTTCGACTGGAACGGCATACGTGAGCCGTATATCATGGCCACAGAGAACGACAGTCTCAACGGCATCTCCATGCTTTTCGGTCATCTGCTGACCGATACGGCGCAGATCTTCTCCGACGTACGTACCTACTGGAGTCCGGCAGCCGTGAAGAGGGTCACCGGCAGGAAGCTGACGGGCCTTGCCGCCAACGGCATCATCCACCTGATCAACTCTGGTTCTACCACCCTCGACGCCACTGGTCAGATGAAGGATGCAGAAGGTAATCCGGTGATGAAGCCCTTCTGGGAGGTTACCGAGGAAGATGTGGAGAACTGTCTGGCCAACACCCACTGGCCCCCGGCAG
Source organism: uncultured Rikenellaceae bacterium (assembly GCA_964649775.1). Taxonomy (GTDB): domain Bacteria; phylum Bacteroidota; class Bacteroidia; order Bacteroidales; family VadinHA17; genus DRPN01. The sequence continues at coordinate 3,880 of CAZYQV010000114.1, read as the reverse complement.
CCTACGAGTACTTCCGAGGGGGAGGTTTCTCCTCACAGTTCCTCACGCATGGAGAGATGCCGGTGACCATGAGCCGTATCAATATCGTGAAGGGTCTGGGACCGGTATTGCAAATCGCCGAAGGGTACACTGTCGACCTGGATCCTGAGATCCACGCCATCCTCGACAAGCGTACCAACCCCACCTGGCCCACCACCTGGTTCGTGCCTAAACTCACGGGAGAAGGGGCTTTCCGGGATGTATACAGCGTCATGGCCAACTGGGGTGCCAACCACGGGGCCATCAGCTACGGTCATATCGGCGACAAGCTTATCACCCTGGCAGCCATGTTGCGTATACCGGTGAACATGCACAATGTGGATCCCGAAAGGGTGTACCGTCCTGCTGCCTGGTCGATGTTCGGCACAGCCGACAGCGAAAGCGCCGATTTCAGGGCCTGCCAGGCGTACGGGCCTTTATACAGATAATACAAAAAAAGCCGGAAAATCTCCGGCTTTTTTTATCTGAAGAACTTCAGGTAATCTTCATAGATCTCGTCGTATTGTCCGCTCGCACCGGAAGGCAGGTAGTCTTCCGTGTCGTACTCCACATGGTCGCGGGCCTCGTCGGCCGAGGCGTATATGCCGGTGCCGGCCAGGGCAAAAAGGGCTGCCCCCAGGACGGTCGTCTCCCGCTGTCTGACTACCTTCACGGGGATGCCCAGGATGTCGGCCCGCAGCTGGTTCCATAGCCTGTTCTTCGAACCGCCCCCCACGAGCAACAGTTGTCCGGCACGAAAGTCTCCTCTCTCCTCCAGGACAGAGATGCTGTGGCGTGTCTTGCACACCAGGGCCTCCAGGGCAGCGCGGTATATGGCGCCGCGGGAGGTATCCATGGTCAGTCCGGCGATCAGGCCGCCGCCGTCGCTGCCCGTGGAGTAGAAAGCCGGGTTGATACGCACGCCGTAGCTGCCGGGAGGGACCTCCGCGGCTTCGGAGATCATGATGTCATATATATCTTTGCGGCTGCTCTCGGCAGCGAAGAACATTTTCCTGATCCATTCGAGCATGCCCGAGGCGATCCACTGTATGCCGGGGTTGAGCAGTCCCGGCATGACATCCAGTTCGGTGGTCACGCCCGCCTTCAGGAGAGTGTCGTCGGGGGATATGTTGCGGCTGCGTACCATGAGGATGTCCCATGTGCCGGAGCTCAGCACGGGATCGTTCTCGCCGGCGCCGGAGCCATAGATGGCGAACTGCGTGTCGTGGCCCGCCGCCACCACGGGGATGCCCTCGGGGATGCCCAGGCTGGCGGCAGCACGCCGCCGTACACGGCCCACCACAGTGCCGGGCTCACACAGGTTAGGGAAGAGGGATGTGTCATAGCCGATACGTTTCAGGATATCCTCCGAGAAAGTCCTTTCGCGCAGGTCGGTCAGCATCGACGTGCCGGCCATGGTCATGTCCGTCACCATCTCTCCGGAGAGATAATAGAGGAAAATGGAGGGGATGAAGAGAAAGGCCTCCGTCTGCTCTACAATGGCGGGCCTGTTCTCCCGCAGCCAGATAAGCTTGTTGATCGTGTTGAAGGCAAAAGGCTGGAGGCCTGTGATCGCATAGAGCTCCCGGAGCGGGATATATTTGTCAATGTGCTCCATCACCGGCACCGTCCGCGGACACTGCCAGGAGATCACGGGATAGAGCATCCTGCCGTCACCGGAGAAAGGAGCACCGTCGACGCCAAAGGTGGTGACGGTCACGGCCACGATCTCGTGACCCTCTATCCTGCCGAGCACATCGCGCGTGGTCGTGCCGAATTTCTGCCATAGCTCGTCGATATCCCATATCCTGTATTCTGGATTGTCCGGGTCGGGACGGGTGTTGTTGGGCAATGAAGAGACAGCCTCGATGCCTCCTTTTTCGTCAACAGCTATCGTGCGGATATTGGTCGCTCCACAGTCCAGCACCAGAACGATCTTTTTGTTCATCTATAACGATTTTTTTACGGTTCAACCGTAAAAATAGCAATTCCGTCATAAAATGTGTCCTATTTGTCATTTGTGTAAATTTTATTGAAAAAATAATTATAATTTTAGTCGTTGTAAGATGAGCCCATCTAAAAACGTTAATATGCTGAATAAGAAAGATCTTGAAAAAGAGAGGGTGCTTCAGACGTTGTTGGAGATCTCAAATGCCACTGTTTTTACGAGGGATATCAAGGAGCTGACGGCCTTTATTCGCGAGCAGTTGGGCAAGCTGATGGATACGACCAATTTCTATATCGCGTTGTATCATCCCGAAGACCATACTTTTACCATGCCTTTTTTCAGTGACCTGAAAGACCATTTTGAGCGGGTGCCTGCCGAAAAAACCCTGTCATATTATGTGGTCAGGACAAACCGTTCCCTGCTGGTGCGGGAGAAAGAGTTTCATGATCTGGTCAGAAAAGGGGAGGTCAAGCTGGTAGGGACCGATTCGAAGGTGTGGGTAGGTGTGCCCCTGCGTGTCAACGAGAAGATCATCGGCATGGTAGGAGTACAGAGCTATGTTGACGAGAACACCTATACCGAGGCCGACAAGAACATCCTGGAACTGATCTCTTACCAGATCGGTCTGGCGATCGACCGGAAACAGAAAGAAGAGGAGCTGAGCATTGAGAAGACATACTTTGAGCAGTTGTTCCAGAACATCCCGGAGGCTACGGTGATCCAGGAGTATCCCGGCACCGTTACCGACGCCAATGTGGCTTTCAACAAGCTTTTCGGTTTTGAAGAACAGGAGGTGATCGGCAAACAGGTCGATGATCTCATCGTACCCAAAGAGTATCTTGAAGAAGCAAGATCGTTCACCGAACGTTCCTTCAGCGGGGAGGTCATCGAGACGGAGACCCTGCGAAAGAGAAAAGACGGGCAACTTATAGAGGTGTCGCTGATCATCAAGCCTTTCCGTATCAGCAAGGAGAGGACGATCATTTACGCGTTGTACCGCGATATACGCAAGAAGAAGGAGGTGGAGCGTAACCTGATGGCCGCCAAGGAGAAAGCCGAGGAGGCCGACCGGATGAAAACGGCTTTTCTGACCAATATGTCGCATGAGATCCGTACACCCATGAACGCCATCCTTGGTTTTGCACAGCTTTTATCCACGGAAGAGCTGTCTCCCGGCCAGAAAACAGAATATGTGAACATCATCAAGAACAGTGGTGACAGCCTGCTCCGCCTCATCGACGACATCCTGGACCTGGCCAAGCTCGAATCGGGACAGATCGTGGTCAAGGAGGAGTATGTGAACATCGACGAGATGATGGAGTCGTTGTATACTACTTTTACCAAGCTTATCTCTTCCCATTACCATGCCGACACCATCGAGCTGAGAATGAACCACCCGGAAAGGAAGCTGCCGTTCAAGATCAAGACCGATCCGTTGCGGTTGCGGCAGATCATGAACAATCTTCTCAGCAATGCGGTCAAGTTCACACACGAAGGCTTTGTGGAGTTCGGGTATGAGGTGGTGCCCGGGAGGAAAGAACTTGTTTTTTATGTGAAGGACAGCGGCATCGGTATACCTGAAGATAAACTGGAGCTGATCTTCCAGCGTTTCCGTCAGGTGGACAGTTCGAAGACGCGCCTCTACCCGGGCACGGGACTGGGTCTGGCTATCTCCAGGCGGCTGACGAACATGCTGGGGGGCAGGATATGGGTGAACTCGGAGGTGGGCAAAGGATCTGAGTTCCTTTTTACCATCCCCATGAAGACAGTGGAGAACGGGATAGGGATCAAAATACAGATGCCCGCTGCCAACGATCTGAAACCGCACAAAGATGTGGCAGGCAAGAGCATCCTCATCGCCGAAGATGATGAGTTCAATTTTATCTATCTGCGCGAAGTGCTGGAACAGGCGGG
>CAZYQV010000113.1:0-4716 GCA_964649775.1 uncultured Rikenellaceae bacterium | reverse complement strand
TGAGAATTATGATTTCTCCGCCATGACCCCCCACCAGGCCGCCAGCGTCCTGCGTTCGGCCGGCGGCAGGGAAAAACTCGCACGCATAAAGAAACTGCTCATCGGCGGAGGCCCCCTCTCACAGGAGCTTGAAAAGGCTCTGTCCACCCTCAAGACAGACATACGACATACTTACGGCATGACCGAAACCTTCTCGCACATAGCCATGAGAAAGATCACCCGCCCCGGCCGGTCCCGATGGTTTGAACCTCTTCCGGGGATCCGTATCTCCCTCTCCGTTGAAGGAACCATCATCATCCATGCCCCCCATCTCTCGAACAAGCCTCTGCACACCCATGACCTGGCGGTAACAGACAGCAAAGGCAGGTTCCGCATCACCGGCCGCAGCGACAACATCATCAACACGGGAGGAGTGAAGATCTCACCCGAAGAGGTTGAAGAACAGCTTACAAAAATGATCTCCCCGCCCTTCTTCCTCAGCAGCCTCCCCGACCCGGTACTGGGAGAACGGATCGTACTCATCGTCCGGCGAAAAAAATTGTCCCCCCGTGACCTGGAGGAGATACGCAGGGCGGTAGATGACCTGCCCGAAAAGATCAGCAGACCCCGCCAGGTGATCGCTCTCAACCGCTTTATTCTCACCCCCTCCGGCAAACTGCAACGAAATGACAGTAAGACGCTGGCCCGGGAAAAAGGTACTTTTTATGATCTCTGACCCGTCGCAGGCCTTGTATTTTTAATTTTATTTTTGTAAATTGGATAGCTTTTTTTGAGAACGCAGGAAAACAAGGGAATGAGCACATGCATCTAACAACGACGGACGGGCAGAACACAACCAGTGAGCTAAAAGAAAAACTCTCCTACCTAAGAAACACTTTCCACAGCCTGCATTATCCTGTTTTTTTGCAGGAGATACGCAGTCATGCTCTGTCGGTGCTGCAGGAAAACACCGACGCACTGGCCTATTACAGGCACGAGAAAAAAGGAAGGATCTGTTATGAGCAATTGCGGTGGTGCGACCTCGCGGCCATCCGCCTGCTGGATTACGCCGACCACAGCGGCATGGTGATCGAAGATCCCAACAGGCAGAGGGAAAAGATCATCTCGGATCCTCTGTATGTCCTCTGGAAAGGGCTTTACAAAAGGCATCCCCTGCATCCCGACTTTATCGAGGATTTCCATCAGCTCTTCCGTCAGCTGCAGGTACGCAAAAGGATGCCACGGCCCTCCAAACAGACCGTTCAGGCATGGATGGAGAGGCACCCTTCCGGGCTGGACCCGGAGATCATCAGGCAGCGGGAGAGGAACAGGGATCATATCCTCGGCTGGTTCATCAGAAGGATCGATGAGGGGATGATCCGTGACCGCAAGTACTTTTTTACCTCCGAGCGTTCTTTCGAAGAGAAGCTGGTCACGGCACGGCGGTGGTGGCAGGAACGGTTGTTCCATCTGCGTTTTGCCATCCGCGACCCGGAACAGTTGCAGGACATTCTGGGAGGCACCCTTTCGGAGGAGACGATGGAGGTGTTGTATGCTGCCCGCAAGAAAGGGATCCCTTTTTTCATCAACCCCTATTATCTCTCGCTGCTCAGTTTTCATGATGACGGCTCGGATCTGGCGATCCGTTCCTATATGATCTATTCGCGGCAGCTGGTCGAAGAGTTCGGCCGCATCTCTGCCTGGGAGAAAGAGGACGAGGTGGTGCCGGGCAAGCCCAACGCTGCCGGCTGGCTGCTGCCGCCGTACGACAGTATCCACCGCCGTTATCCGGAGGTAGCCATCATGATCCCCGACAGCATGGGCCGGGCCTGTGGCGGTCTCTGCTCGGTGTGCCAGCGGATGTATGATTTCCAGCGGGGACATCTGGGATTCAACCTGGATGCGTTGCATACCTCCAAACGGTGGCCGGAGAAGATGCGCGAGCTGATGGATTATTTCCGTCAGGACAAGCAGCTGCGCGACATACTCATCACCGGCGGCGATGCCCTGATGAGCTCGGACAAGTCGCTCGAAGACATCCTGGAGGCCGTATACCGTATGGCCCTCGACAAGCGCCGTGACAACAGGAGCAGGCCGGAAGGCAGGAAGTATGCCGAGATGGTGCGGGTGCGCCTGGGCACCCGTCTACCGGCCTATCTGCCGCAACGCATCACCCCGCGGCTGGTGACCATCCTGCGCGAGTTCCGCAACAAAGCCGCCCGCATCGGCATACGCCAGTTCATCATACAGACCCACTTCGAGAGCGCCATGGAGGTCACCCCCGAGACACGGCGGGCCATCAGCATGCTGCTCTCGTCGGGATGGATCGTCACCAACCAGCTGGTGTTCACCGCCGCCGCCTCACGCCGCGGTCATGCCGCCAGGCTGCGCCAGGTGCTCAACGACATCGGAGTGCTCACCTACTACACCTTCTCGGTGGACGGCGTCACGGAGAAACAAAAGAACTTCGCCACCAACGCCCGCGCCGTGCAGGAGATGAACGAAGAGAAAAGGGTGGGCCGTATCTCACGCCATGCCTCGGAAATAATCTCCTCCTTCCCCGGCGAGGCCGAACAGGTACGTGAAAAGATCCTGCAGCTCAGGCAGGAGGAGAAAGTGCCATTCCTGGCTACCGACCGCACGGTGATGAACCTGCCGGGTGTGGGCAAGAGCATGACCTTCCGCGTCATAGGCCTCACCGACGACGGCCGCCGTATCCTCGAATTCGACCATGACAAGAACCGCAACCACAGCCCCATCATCGAAAAAATGGGCAGGATACGCATCATCGAATCCAAAAGCATCGCCACCTACCTGCGACAAATGGAAGAGATGGGCGAAGATATCAGGGAATACATTGATCTGTACGGATACTCTATCGGGGTGACCGAAAAAAGACAACCTGTCTATGAATACCCCCCATATCCGTTCCGCATCACCAAAGAGATAAATCATCTGGAAGTATGAACATGCGGGAAGCTCAAAGCGCGAAGCCCGATGGGGGTAAAAAGAAATAGCGGCGTGTAAGACAAAGGGATCTCTTTCAACTCTTTTACCCGGTTATCCTTTCCTCTCCCCATCAATATATCTTCCTTCGAATAGGATGTTCCCCTCCTCGTCCCAGATGGTCTTAAAACCATGTTCCACATCCTCGCGGAAATCGACCTGCAGGCGCAGACGGCCGTTGGGAAAATATTTTTTCTGTGTGCCATGGAGCCTGTCTTCCTTATAATGCCCCCGGATCTTCAGCGAGCCATCCTCATACCACACCTTCATCACCCCTTCCCGCATGCCCCACTGCATGTTCACTTCCGATCTCTTCACACCGTTATCATACCACATCGTCAGCATGCCGTGTTTGTTGCCGCGAAAAAAATGGGCCTCGACGATCTGCTGCCCCTCCTCGTTATACATCTTCACCACACCATGGCGCCTTCCCTCCTCCACTTCCACCTCCTCGCCGATGACACCGTTGGCATGCCGGCTGTAATAGGTCCCCGTGAACAACTCACCCGTCCTGCTGAGACAGATATAACCATTGATCATCTCCAGGTCGTCGACAGGCACAGTATTTTTCTCTCCGCGCTCCATATTTATTTCCTTTCCGTCACAAATTAAACTATGAAACACTTATAAACAAAAGAATCCGGGGAAATAAATTATATCTATTTTAAATTACGATTATATGTTTAAAAATATAAAATCGTTAATAAAAGCCTTCTTATATTTGCAGCTGTTTTCAAACAGCAATTATTTTTTTTAAAATAAACGTCATGGACATATCAATCAATTACCTGGGGATGAACATTTCCTCGCCGGTGATCGCAGGCAGTTGCAGTATCACGGGAAACATCAACAATCTCAAAAAAATCGAAGAGCAGGGTGCGGGAGCCGTGGTGCTCAAGTCCATCTTTGAAGAAGAGATCTATCATGAATACCAGAATATCCTGCAGCAGGAGTCGTCTGTTTTCCCCGAGGGGCTGGATGAGTATCTTGATTATTACGATTACAAGATCAAGGAAGACAATATCAGCAGGTACATCAAACTCATCGGTGATGCCAAGAACGAGCTCACCATCCCGATAGTGGCCAGCATCAACTGCGCTCTCTCCGAAGAATGGCTTTTCTTTGCCAAAAAGGTGGAGGAGGCTGGTGCCGACGCGCTGGAGCTCAACCTCTTCATCATGCCCTCCGACCTGACGAAGGAGTGCACCGATATTGAAGGCATTTACCTCGATATCGCCACGAAGATCACACAGACCGTCAAGATCCCCGTGGCCATCAAGATGAGCTATCATTTCTCCAACCTGGGCGGCTTTGTAAAGAAGGTCTCTGCCACAGATGTAAAAGGAGTGGTTTTGTTCAACCGTTTCTTCCATCCCGATTTCGACATTGACAATTTCACCGTGAAGCCGACGAATGTGCTGAGTGCACCTTCCGACCTGGCGATCACGTTGCGCTGGGCTTCGCTGCTCTCGGGACGTCTGGATGCCGACCTTATCGCCTCGACGGGTGTACACAGCCCCGAGGCCCTGATCAAGCTGCTGCTGGCCGGCGCGGATGCTGTGCAGGTGGCCTCGGCTCTCTACACCGAAGGCATCTCTTTTATCAGCCAGCTCAACGACGGACTGAAGAAGTGGATGGAGCGTCATGCTTTTGAAAAGATCGATGACTTCAAAGGCAAGATGAGCCAGGCCAACAGTCCCAACCCTGCCGTTTACGAAAGGGTACAGTTCA
>CAZYQV010000112.1:0-4386 GCA_964649775.1 uncultured Rikenellaceae bacterium | reverse complement strand
TCAGGTCGTGGGCTTTGTGGCCGATGAGGTTGGGTTTGAGATGATCCACCCTTTCCTGCAGTTTCACCAGCAGGGTGGAGTCGGCCCAGGGGGCTTTGCCGGCGAGATAATATTTCTCGGCCAGGTGGACATATACCTCGTCGAGACCCATGATATTGGCCTGCTGGTAGTTGTTGAGCAGGAAGATGACAACATACTGGTACACCTTGTCGTTGTCTGCAGCGCGCGCGATGATCCTGTCGACCTGGGGGATGAGCGAGTCGGGCTTCTGGATAAGGATGCGGTTGAAGTACTGGTTCAGGCGGTTGTACAGCACAGGCGACCGCAACAGGCGCTCATCGGAGAAGTCGACACCGTCGAAATAATGATCCCGCAGATAACCGTACCTCATCACCCACAACAGGGAGTCGCGGTTGGGGACATCGTCGGCCACCTGTAGGTCGGGCACGTCGGGCGGGGTCATCGCCGCCACCAGATGGGCCAGGAAAGTGCCGGGGTGTTTGTCAATGATCTCGCGGTTCAGCTCACCGGTCTGCCGGTTGATGGCGTCGATCTGCTCCTGTATGATGTCTGTTGTGTCGGCATTCCCCCTGTTGTCACGGAGGCGCCTGTGCAGGGAAGCCAGTTCTTTGTTCAGGGCAGAGAGTCTTTTTTGGTAGTTGAAGAAGTCGCTGTTCTCTTTCGATCCTTTGAAGTGCAGCGTGTTGAAGAAATCGGTGGTGTCGGTCTCGATGGTGAAGAAACGGTTCTGCTCATCCACCAGGAATTCCACAAAACGCATGTTGGGCAGCACCAGCAGGTAGACACCGCCCGGCAGGGTGTCGGTGCCCGAAAAAACTCCGCGCCCTTTGCTGTCCAGCAACAGGGTGTCCTGCACATAGTTCTTGTTGGCGAAATGATAGCCCAGGTAGACCTCCTTGCCCGGCAGGTGAGGGATCACCACGCCGATGCGGTAGTACTCCTTCTTGTTTTTCTGGGCCGTCACGGTCGTGAACAATGCCAGGGTAAGGACCAGGAACAGCAGGAAGAACTTGTTCGTTTTCATCGCAATGACCGTTTTGTTGTTTGTACACTCCGGAGCCCCGGAACCCCGGAAACATTCAGCAAAATTGGTGCCTTTTTTTCAGAGATGCAAATCAACCTCTTTCCGTGACCCCGGAGCAAAAAAAAAGCAGACAGGGATCTGTCTGCTTTTTCTTGATGTGGCTCTCTCTTGTTTATTGCTTGATGATCTTTCCGGTAAAGACGCTGTTGTCACTGGTTACCTTCAGCAGGTATACCCCTGACGGAAGAGCCGATACATCCAGGGTGGCGCGGGTGTCCTGTGAGAGCCCCGACATGACCATGGCGCCGCTGAGGCTGTAGATCCTGTACTCGAAGTTGTTCTTGCCGCTCACTGTAACGTACAGTACTTCTCCGGCAGGGTTGGGATATACCACGGTCTCGAGCACCATTTCCTGACGCACTGCTGAAGGGGCCTGGTAGTAATAGTAGAATGTCTTCGACTTTAATACATAGTTGCCGTCGGCAGAGGAATATTCATAGTATTCCTTAGCCAGCAGGGATTCTTTGTCGTAATCCCACACCTGTTTTTTTACAGGTGTCCAGGTCGTACCGTCGGTGCTGGTTTCGGTCTCCTCCTGGAGGATCTTCCCGCTCGCTGCATCGGTCACGGTGGTCACCCGTACCTGATCACCGGCAGGTTGACCATTGTCATCATAACGAACGGTGGTGCTGACCGTCTTGTTGGCACTTCTTGAGTAAGTGGTCTTCTTCACCAGGTTGTCGAGGCCACCGTTCAGCAGACGCGATGCTTTTATGTTCAGATTGATACGCCGTGCATCCCCGTTGGTGTCGAAGAACCATTCGGCATAATGCTCCTTCAGGTCGTCGATGTCGATCACGGTGCCCTGGTCGTTGTCACCCGAGAGGATGGCTTTCAGGTCCTTGCCGGCCACGCCTGTCAGCACGTAGGTGGTATCCCTGAGCACGCGGCGGGCATAGACCGTCAGCGTTTCCATATCATCCGCCACCGTATAGTTGGCCAGGTCGTCCATGTCGGCGGAGCTCTTCACCAGGTAAGTGGTGTTCCCGAAGATGTCGCCGCCCGTCTCGCTCCACATATCCTCGTTCACCTCGACGGTGGGTGCTTCGTGCAGGATCTTCACGGCCTTGACGTTCAGGTTGACGAGGACCGGTTTCCCTTCGGCGTTGTCGAACCACTCCCAGTAGTTCATGCGCAGGTCATCCAGGTCGACGGTATCTTTTTCATCGTTGTTGCCGGTAAGGGCTGCATCCAGTGTCTTGCCGTTGATGCCGTGGAGGTTGACCCGCACATTGTCGGTGCCGTCGAAGACATACACGCTGAGGAAATCCACATTGTCAAGCGTGTAACCCTTCAGGTCGTCCAGGGTGGCATGGGGCCGTATCATGTAAGCAGTGCTGAGGTATTCGTCACCTCCCTCGTTGCGCAGGCCGGAGGTTACCTCCACAGGTGCGATATTGCCCAGGTTTAACATCGCCTTGACGTTGAAGCTGATCAGTACCGGCTTGCCGTCCTTGCTGTAGAACCATTCCCGGTAGTCGTGACGCAGCTGTGCCAGGTCGACCTTGACCTTGTCGCGGTTGTCGCCGTCGATCAGGACCGCCTTCAGGGTCTTGCCCTCCACGTCATAGAGGCTGATCCGCTGGTCTTCGGTGCCATTGTTGATGTATACATTGATCCACGTCACCGTGTCGGGCAGCGTGACGGCAGCCAGGTCATCTTCCGTAGCATCGGCATGGATGTCATAGGCGTTCGTGAGGTAGCCGTCCTGTTCGCCGACACTCAGCAGCAGCTCATGGACCACTACGTTGTCGGTAAGGGGCGTGAGGTCGCGGATAGCCTTGACATTGGTTCGTACCAGCTTGAGGTCGCCGTCTTTGGTGCGGAACCACTCTTTGTAGTCCCAGAAGAGCTGATTGACGGTGATGCCGTTCTCATCAAACAGTTCCCTGAGGGTCTTGCCGCCACCGCCGGGGATGTCCACACGACCGTAAGGAGCATCGGGGTCGTTGGGATCTTCGGCCAGATAGACGTTGACCCAGGTGATATCGTCCGGCAGGGTGATCTTGTCGAGGTCGTCGGGGGTGGCGGCAGCTTTTACAAGGTATGCCGTGTTCTCGTATTCGTTCATCCCCGTCTGGCTGTACAGCTCTTCGTGGGTTTCGATCACCTCGAAGACACGGAAAGAACGGAGCTCTTTGATATTGCAGCTGATCAGGGTGAGGTCGTTGTCCTCAAAGGTCCTGAACCATTCAGAATAGTCGTCACGCAACTGGGTGATGTCGATCACCTGGTTCTCGTTGTTGTCGCCACCCAGCACAGCAGCCAGCGTCTTGCCGCCTACGCCGTGCAGGTTGTAACGTACGTCCTGCGTGCCGTCGTTGGTGTAGACGTTCAGGATCTCCGTACTGTCGTTGATCCGATATGTGCCCAGCTGCTCCTGCGTGGTGCCGGGCTCCACTTTCCAGGCGATGGCCGCATAGTTGGTCGACCCCGAGGGGTTCTGGGTGTACAGACCCTCATATTTTTTGACCATTGTTTTGGGAAACCAGTGAAAGGAAGATGCACTCATCACTTTCCCGTCGGTGCCGTAATCATATATGACCTTGTTGACACCCTGCCAGTAACCGGTATGCACAAAATATTCCTCCTCCGAGACATTCCCGTCGGCATTGTAAACATATTCTGTCTTCATGATCTTTTCCCATTCGGGATCCATCGGAAGTTCCTTGTTCTTGTTGTTGTAAACGATCATGCTGAGGGGCTTCCCTTCCTCATCCCGGAAATATTCCGTTTTACGGTCGTAAACATGGTCTGCATGTACCACCTCTCTCGTCTGAAGAAAGCCGTTGTCGTCGTATGTACAACTGCGCTCCCCGTAGAAAGTCCAGGTGCCGTTGTTCCAGGAGTACTCGGACACATGACTTACCTGACCGTTGTCGGTGTAAGCATCATAGTGCTCCTTGCTCATCCTGGAGGAGTCGGAAGAAGATGCAAAAGTGAACAGAACCGTGGAATCCAGTTTGACCGTTTCCTGGGCCGTGATCAGCCCCGTTGTCAGTATGACTGCTGAGAGAACAAGTAAAATCTTTTTCATACATATAAAGTTTTTTAGGTTAAAAAATCAGATTTTTTTGCCGGGAATGAGAATCTTCCCGATATAACGAATCTGGTACAAAAGTAATATTTATTTAGACATAATCAAAATAAAAATACAGGAACAGGTCCGGATTCTTGATGAAAAGGTCAAAAAACTGTATGAAATGATTTTTAATGCTGTTTAATGATTTTCTTCAGGGAGAATGAAACTACGTAGGCAACTACGTAGTTGCCTACGTAGT
>CAZYQV010000111.1:0-9840 GCA_964649775.1 uncultured Rikenellaceae bacterium | reverse complement strand
TTTTTGATCGATCCGAAGCTGGAGTACAGCAGCAGGAAGATGATCAGCAGGGTCACCGGGATGACCAGCCCCAGTCGTTTGTTGGCTTCCTGCTGCAGACGGAACTGCCCGCCCCAGGTGACGAAATATCCCGGCGGCAGCTTCACTCCCGCCCCGATGGCCTGCTGTCCCTCCTCCACGAAAGAGCCTATATCCCGGTCGACGACATTGCTCTGTATGGTGATGAAACGCTGACTGTTCTCGCGCGTGATCTGGCGGGGTCCCACCAGCTCACGTATCTCCGCCAGCTGCACCAGCGGCACCTTAGCCCCGCCGGGAGCCTCTATCAACAGTTGTCGGATATCATGCACGTCGGCACGGTCCTGCCCACGGTAACGCACGAGGATGTCGAAACGACGGATGCCCTCGAAGAGCTGTCCCGCCGTCTCCCCGCCTACCGCTGCCCGGATGACCTGCTGCACATCCTCCACATTGATGCCGTAACGGGCGATCTTATGACGGTCGACACGGATAAGCAGCTGGGGGGTGCCGCTGATCTGGTCGGCCTGCACATCGGAAGCCCCCGGCACACGGGCGATCACCTGTACGATCTCGTCGGCTTTTTCTTTGAGCACCTCCAGATCATCCCCGAACAGCTTGACGGCCAGCTCGGCACGCACCCCTTCCAGCAGTTCATCGACCGTCATCTGTATCGGTTGTGTGAAATTGGTCAGCACCCCCGGCACGTCACCAACCATTTTCCTGATCTTCTCCTGCATCTCCTCCTGCGTGGACGCCCCCTGCCATTTCTCTTTGGGCTTCAGCAGGATATACATCTCTGCGCTGTTGATCGGATCGGTATGGGCGCCCACCTCTCCGCGGCCGATGCGTGTGACCACGTGCGTCACCTCCGGCACCTGCAGCACCCTCTTCTCAACGATCTGTGTGATGCGCGTGCTCTCTTTCAGCGAGATGGAAGGCGCCATCGTCAGCCGCAGGATGATCGTCCCTTCCTGCAGGGCGGGCGTAAACTCCGACCCCAGGCGCGGATAAACGAAAGCCCCTGCTGCCATCAGAACCACCCCGAGAAAGACGGCCAGAATGCGGTGCCGCACAAAATAACGGATAAAAGGCAGGAAGAGCCAGTTCAGGGCTTTCACAATGCGGTTTTCTGCCGGTTTGTCTCCGTTTTTCCCGGCTTTTCCGCTTTTACGCCGCGGGCGGCGCATCAGCAGGTAAGAGAGCACCGGCGCCATGGTGACGGCGAAGAGCAGCGACCCCAGCATGGCCAGGGACACCGTATAGGCCAGCGGGCGGAAGGTCTTGCCCTCGACCCCCTGCAGGGTGAAGAGGGGCAGGAAGACCACGATGATGGTAGAGATGGCAAAGATGATGGGCCGCACCACCTCCCGGCCCGCCCGGGCCACCACATGTATTTTCGGCTCGTCAGGCGGTGCTTCCCGCAGCATACGGTCGATATTGTCTACCATCACGATGGTGCCGTCCACCATCATGCCGATGGCAATGGCCAGCCCCCCGAATGACATCAGGTTGACCGACAGGCCCATGAAACGCATACCGATCATGGCAAAGAGGATGGAGAAAGGAATGGAGACGGCCACCACCAGACTGGGCATGGCCGAGCCCATAAAAAGGATGAGGACAACGGATACCAGGAGGATCCCCTGCACCAGGGCGTTGAGAACGGTGCTCACCGCCGCCTCCACCAGCTCTTTCTGCTGGTAATACGGGACGATACGCACCCCCTCCGGCAGGGCTTTGTTGATCTCCTTCATCTTCTCCTCCACCTTGTCGATCACGGTGGAAGAGTTGGTGCCGTACAGCTTGACCACCATCCCCGAGACCACCTCCTTTACCCCGTCCATGGTCTGTACCCCGCGGCGCACGGCACCCCCTGTGCGTATGTCAGCTACCTGGCTCAGGTATACCGGCGTCCCGTCTATCTCTTTGATGACGATGTTCTCCAGGTCGCGTATCTCCGTCACCAGCCCCACCGACCTGACGATATACTCCTCGGAGTTTTTCTCCAGGAACTGCGCTCCCACGTTCAGGTTGTTGGCTTTGATCTTTCCGATAATCCGGTCGATGGTCACATCGTACCGCAGCAGGTCATCGGGGCGGACCACCACCTGGAACTGTTTCTCCCATCCGCCGATGCCCAGTACCTCGGTCACTCCCGGAACGGTCTGCAACTGGTATTTGATCAGCCAGTCCTGCAGGGTACGCAGCTCGGTAAGGGAATAACGCCCGGTGGTATCTTCCAGGTAATAGAAAAGGATGAGGCCCATGCCTGTGGAGATGGGACCCATCCGCGGGTCGCCGAACCCTTCCGGGATCTGCTCCCGCGCCTCCTGCAGCCGCTCGTTCACCAGCTGACGGGCAAAATAGATGTCGGTACCGTCCTTAAAGTAGATGTTCACCACCGACAGCCCGAAATTGGATACCGACCGTATCTTCTCCACATCCGGCAGACCGTTCATGGCCGCCTCTACGGGGAAGGTGATGTATTTCTCTATCTCCTCGGGTGCCAGCCCTTCCGTCTCGGTGAATACCTGCACCAGCGACGGGGAGACATCCGGAAAAGCATCCACCGGCAGCTGACGGTAGCTGAAGTACCCCGCCGCCATCAGCAACACGGCCAGCGTGATCATCAGCAAAATATTCTTCAGTGAAAAATCGATCCATCTGTTCATTTTTCTGCTCTTTCTTTTACGGTTTCACAAAACGGCGGCAGGGAGACTCAGTGTTCATGTCCTTCGCCGAACTCTCCTTTCTGCAGCTCCGCTTTCAGGACAAAACCATGTTTGCTCACATACGTCTCTCCGGCGGTCAGTCCCCGCACCACCTCGTACGATTCATCGTTCTCCCTGCCGAGGGAGACCACCCTCGGGTAATAACGATCGCCGTCCCGGATAAAAACAACCGGTACATCATCCATGATCTCCACAGCCGTTTTCGGGATCAGGATATCCACTTTTTCCCGGGCGGTCACCACCCTGCCGGTGACGAACAGTCCCGGTTTCCACTGATATCCACTGTTGTCCAGGATCACGCGAGCTCTTCCCGTACGCGTCGCTTCATCGATCAGCGGAGAAATGTAGTCGATGGTACTGCACACCACGGAGAAGCCGGTACCTGCAGAGACATACACCTCCTGGCCCGTGCGTACTGCCGGCAGGTCCTTCTGATAGATCTTCAGATAGACCCACACCTTCGAAAGATCAGCGATCAGAAAGCCATGGATCTCATCATCCACCATCTCTCCCCTGACCAGATGCATCTCCGTGATCACCCCGCTGATCTGCGACCGCATGGTGTAATCGGTGAGGCTCTGGTTGCTCTCTATCACGGCCAGCGCCTCACCGGCTTTCACAAAATCTCCCTGCTGTTTCATAACGGCTTTCACCACCCCCGGGAAACGGGGATGCACATGCGCCAGGTTCTCCGGCGGGATCATCACCTCACCGGGCAGATAAACATATGTACTCAGGATACCCGGGCCGGCCTCCGCCGTCCCGATCCCGAACTCCTGCAGCACCGCCTCCTCCATGACGACCGTATCCCCGGCATGGGCTTCTTCCGCCTCATGGTCATGGACATGGGCAGACTCTTCGTGACCCGCATGGGCACCGGAGGAGCCGTTCGTACAACGGAGTCCCCACACGGTAAGGACCGCCAGAAAGATCAGGAATATACGGTGTTTCAGATTTATTTCTCTCTTCATTTTCATTTCGGTTCGTTTTTCTGATTCTTAAATAACTTCTCCCGATACTTCAATGAGGTTTTGTCTCTTCGCCTCCCGGCATACGACAGCTATTGCTTTCCATCCTCTGACCTCATCTCCAAATCGCTTCATCGTCAAATAACGGTTGTCCTGTCAGCATCTCTATGGCCGACACATTTTGCCGGAAATCGGCCAGGTCCTGCAGGTATTCCGTATAAGCCCGGAAGAGGGTACGCTGGGCATCCAATACATCCAGGAAGGTGAAGCGTCCCTGGCGGTATCCCTCACGGATCACCTGCATCGACTTTTCTGCCTGGGGGATGATCGTATTGCGCAGGCTGTGTGCCCGGAAGATCACCCCCTGCAGCTCACCGTACTGTCGCGCCAGCTCTTTCCACAGCGACAGCTGTACGGAGCGTTGCATCTCTTCCACCTGTTGCAGGCGTATGGAAGCTTTTTTCACCGCTCCCTGATTGCGGTTGAAGAGGGGGAGAGGTATGGCCACCCCTGCCACCATGGCGTTGGCGCCGGCCTCCTGCAGACGGCGGTAGCCGGCGCTGACAAAGGGGTCGGGCACCCCCTGGGCTTTCTGCAGCTCCAGCTCGGCCTCCCTGAGCTTCTTCTCGGTGAACATACGCGCCAGCGCCGGATTCTGCATCAGTCGTTGCCCCAGATCACTCAGCGGCGGCAAGGTGTCGTTGAACATGATCACCCCTTTCACCCCCCGGAAAGAGGGCTCCCGCTCTCCCCATAGAGAAGCCAGACGTTTTTTCGCCGCAGCCAGACGGTAACGATAGCTCTGCTCCTCCATGGCCGCCCTGCCGGTCTCTATACGGGCACGGGAATATTCGGCCGGCGACATCGCCCCCGCCTCTACCCTCCGTGCCACCGCTTTCTCCAGCTCCTCTGCCAGGAAACGCATCTGCACCGCCCTCTCCAGCTGCTGCTGCAGGGTGAGCACCTGATAAAAAGCACCGGTCGCCTCGGTGAAGACCTTCAGCCTGACCGACCGGTAGTCCCAACCGGCCAGCTCACCCGATAGACGGGCCACCTCGGTACGCTTACCCCGCTTCCCCGAGACCTCGATCAGCAGACCTGCCGTTACGGTGATCTCAGATCCCCCGAAACCCCGGAAGTCCCTGTTGCCGGCAAAATTCTCCATCTCCAGAGAAGCTTCGGGGTTGGGCATCAGCGACGCCTGCAACACATCCGACTCATAGGCCCGTACCTCCCAGGCATAGACCGACAGCTCCGGACTGTTCATCAACACCAGCCGCAAAGCATCCGTAACACGCAGCGTATCCGGGACCCGCACGCTGTCATGCGACGGCAACGCCACCTCCGTGCCGGGATACTCCGCTACCAGCGGGACAGGCTCCGGTAGGGAAAAAGAGGTTTCGTAGGTCTTACATCCCTGGGGAAAAATAAGTGTGACAAAAAATAGGATAAAGATTTTCCTGCTCATCTTTGTTTGATTGATCGGTTTGTGAACAATATCATCGCTCCCGCAACGGGAGGAAAAGATCCGGACCACGCCGGAAACATCATACACAAACCGGTCAGATCAGCAGCACCCGGCTGCGTGCAGCATACCTCTCAAAAGGAGCGGAAAGGCTTCCGGGCGGGTATTCCTGAAAAAGAGATGAATGCTCTTTTGCTGTATAAGAAGAAAAAATGTCATCTATGGCCGGGAATGAAAATACCGGCAGCAGATCCAAATGCCCCGATGAAGTAACGAGTGTCCGTGTCTCCAACGGGATATCCACACAGGTATCGCCCGTCGGGGTATGGTAGTCATGAAAAAACATCAGATGCCCTGTCGCTGCCGTTGCTCCCGCATTTACCCATACGACGGGGACCTCAATGGCAATATGATCCTCCGCCAGGCACAGGACCTTTTCCTGCTCGGGGACCAATACCAGCACTGCATGGATCACCATGATCCACGATAGCACCAGGGCCGTGATATGTCGCAAATGCTTATGTTTCATGGATATGTTCCGTTACGGTCCCGATCACATCTTTGATGTGTTCATCTTTTAAGGTATAATAGACCATCTTTCCCTGCTTTCTCTTCTTCACCACGTTCATGTTCCTCAGATAGCGAAGCTGATGGGAAACCGCCGAAACGGATACTCCCGACACGGTGGCGATGTCACATACACACAGCTCTTCTATCTCCAGCGCCAGGATGATCCGCAGCCGCGTAGGATCCGAGAAAGCCTGAAAAAAACCGGCCATCTCCTCAATGCGCATGGTTTCCGGCAGTTTCTTCTCCACCCGTTCCACTCTCTTTTTATCTATTGCCGTAATCCCACATACCGCATCATCCGCCATCATTTTATTATTTGAGCGTTTGTGCAAGTATACCAATTTATTTTATCTTACAACAATTTTTCTTCTGAAAGTGGCTCCGCCCTTTTCCGGGATAAGGGATGAGGCCCGGTGTCTTATCAGTAGTCGTGTCTTATCCTTCTGTATATGTAACAATTACGAAAGACTCTTTACGATTCAACAAAGAACTTTATACAAAGTACATTTTTAGTTTTGTTAGGAAAACATTGTATTCCCTTGATATTTGGATATTTACAAAACACAAACTACGTAGCGAACTACGTAGTTTGCTACGTAGTTGCATTATAACTCCCAGAATATCATAGACATAGAATATGATTGATTCCGCAGGGTTATCTGCGGGTTGGAAGGAGTGTTGCCTTTTCCAGGGAGTCGACATAGAAGAAACGTCCCGACCCCATCACGTCGACATGAATAAAGCTGAAGCGGGTGAAAGCCAGATCCTTTTTTCTGATTCCTGTCCTGCGAAGGGCCTGATGCACTTTTTTCTTCGGCATTGTTGCGAGGACTTCGGACAAACATTCGCCCGTTTCGGCCAGGAGCAGTTCGGCATCCGAAGGGATATATTCGCGGGGCGGCGCTCCCAGGGCCACATTGCCGTCGACCCATTCGCCCGGGTCTTTTTTTGCTTCCCGGAAGAAAGTGACGAACAAACGAAGCAGCTTATCCAGGTTCTCCGGCACCGCCTCCGGGATCTCTGCCAATGGTCCCGCGATCTCCGGCCGGTAGTCGGTGACCCTGTCGGGGGAGGTCTTGGGGGTATAGTCCGGGAACGTCTCCGGCATGGCCCCGTCCGGCGCGGGGATCAACACATGTCCCTGCCGGTCGATATAGCCCCATGTACCCCCTTTCCACACCGTATGTTCTCCCTCCCGCACCTTCTCGCATCCCATACAGAAAGCGGCCTTTCCTCCCCGAAAAGGCATGACGGCCGTATAACGCGGAGGGATCACCACCCGGCCGGCGGTATCCGCAAAACCGATCTTCCCCTTTTCTATGATCCGGAAAAGTCCTTCCGAAGGATAGTCGGGACCGTTATCGTACGGGAAGACCGTGAACAGCCGCCGGCCGGTGCTGTCGTACGCTACGAACCCCTGTCCCTCCTCATAGTGCACCGTCAGTTTGCCAAGGGTGAACTGCTGTCCTGCCGCCGGCATAAGGAGCAGAAGGAGCCCCGCCATCATCAGTGTCCTTATCTTCCTCATACGAAAGTAAATATACAAAATTATCAGCTTTGTTTCCCCCAATCACCTTTCGAGCTTCGAGCTTCGAGCTTCCTTACCACACTCCCGGCAAGATCCTATAGGGCACCTGTTGCGTATATTCTTCCCAGTATTTCCCGTATTTGAGGCGGCAGCGCACATCATCGCGTCTGGCGCGGTGTACCAGGAGGAGGGTCAGGTAAAAGACGTAGAAATAGGGGATCAGGCCGCCGGCGAGGGCAGGCAGCGACCAGCAGAGCGCTCCCAGGATCTCGCCCACATAATGAAAGTGGCGGGCGATGCCCCACCAGCCGTCGGCCAGCAGGATGCTCTCATGCTCCTCTCCCTTGTCGTCGGTATAGCGGGCCCTGATGATGCGGGCCGGATGACCCCATATCCTGTAGTCGCCGCCGTGCTCCCGCACGTTGATACGCTGGCGGTTCATGCTGGTCTTGCTCCAGAAAGAGAGCAGGCCGGTGACGACCAGCACGGCCGAGAGCGCCCAGCCGATGTGTACGGGATGGTTGACCAGCCAGTGGACCGTCAGGGTGTACACCGACGGCACCCATACCATCACCCCCCAGATGAGGTAATACCCAGCCCGGTCAACCTGGATGTCCATGGTCTTGAAATATCCCGACTCATAGTAGAAGAAGATGCCCACATAGACCAGTTGCAGGAGGACCGATACGATCATCGAGTCGCTCACCGTGCCATACAGCTCATACTGTTTGGCTGCGAAGGCCAGGATCAGGACGGGCCAGGACATCATCCCGAAACGGCAGTTGGCAAAATGCTTGACGCTGACACCCAGGATGTGGGGATAGAGGTCGGTGCCCCAGTAGTAATCGAACAGGAAGCTGCCGGTGCTGCCGCTGTCGGGGGTGGTGGGGCAGCAGAGGCCTTTCACATAGAGGAAAAGGGTGAAGGTGAGGGCGAAGATGTTGAGCGCGCCCAGGATCTCGCCGAAATGGTCGTAGATCATCGCCGGGCGGAACAGCTTCAGCTGGAACCCCAGCAGCCAGAAGAGGAAGAGCGTGACGAGGAAGGCGGCGAAGCCGTTGTTGCGGTATACGGGGGTATAGCCTTTGGGGGTCGTAGGGCCGTAAACCTTCCTGCCGGGCAGCACCTTCATCAGGAAGATCTGCACGGCAGCGTATATGCCCAGGAGGCTCCAGGCCGTCGCCGACCCCCAGAACACCGGCGCCCACATCTCATACAGACCGCCGAAAAAGCCGTGGTCGCCGAAAAAACGCATGAGCTCCCGCAGCGACCCCTCCAGATGGGTATTGGTATACCACAGGATGATCGCCACCGGCGGCGTCACCAGGATGATGGCCAGCACGCCGAGGTTGCGGAGGAACGTGTTACGGACTGTCTTTTTATTTTCCTCATTGTTCATCATGATAACCTTATTTTTTACGGGATATCACAATCTTCACCGGTTCCGGGAGCATCTGCTCTTTTTCGGGCAGGTGTTGTATTTTCCTTACGACATCCATGCCCTTCACCACCCGTCCGAAAGCAGCGAAACCCTGGCTGTCGGGGTTTCTCTTTCCGCCGTAGTCCAGCTCCGGCTGGTCGCCGACGCAGATAAAGAATTCGGAGGTGGCGCTGCCCGGCTCGTTGCGAGCCATGCTGAGGGTGCCGTCGAGATGTTTGACACCGGTCATCTCTGTCGTCTCGTGCGGGATGGGCGGCAGCATGTCCGGATGGTCATCCTGGAGCAGACCTCCCTGGATCACCTCTATCTTCACCTTGTTATGTGGCTGGTTTCCGGGGGTCACCACCCGGTAGAAGACGGCATCTTTATATCTCCCCTCATCCACATACCGCAGGAAGTTAGCCGCCGTCACCGGAGCTTTGTCCGCATAGATCTCCACCACAATATCACCGTACTGCGTGTGCATCACCACACGGGGATGCTCCCTGCCGCAACCGGTCAGCACCGGCAAAACCAGTATAAAAACCGTTAATGTTCTTATCATGTCTTTGGCTCTTGTAATCATAATCTTATAAACTATTACACTTAAATCTTGAAGTGATTAAAGTTAAGATCCCGTAGCTACTTTTCGACTTTTTGACCCTTTCGACCCCTTCGACTTCTTCGACCTTTTTAACTTTTCAACTCTTCAACCATCGAGCTTCAACCTTCCTTCCGCGCCCCTCGATACAGGCCTCGCTCCGCTCAGCCCACTCGGGGAGCGGAAGGCCTTATCCCTGAGCTCTGAGCCATCCCCCCTAAACCCTAATCCCTTTGACCTTTTCGACTTTTCGACTCTTCGACCCCTTCGACCTCTTCGACTTTTCAACCTTTCAACTCTTCAACCCACTTATTCCTTCTGCCTTTCAAGATAGTATTCTGTCTGTGATGCCAGCACCCATATCCTGAAACCGCCGCGCAGCCAGATATAGAGTTGCTGCAGGAAGAAAAGCAGCACCACAGCTCCGATAGTAGCGGGATCACTGCTCCCGATGAACTTCATGAAAAGGAACATGGTCAGGACAGGCACCACAAGCAACAGCAGGTAGAGGCCATAGGTGGCAAAAAAATGACGC
>CAZYQV010000110.1:0-8930 GCA_964649775.1 uncultured Rikenellaceae bacterium | reverse complement strand
GCTGAAAGGTCATAAAGCCCATACCGGGATTGATCAGCACATCGTCGATGCCGGCAGGCCTCACATAGATCATCTTTTGTGCAAACAGGCAGGAAAAGGAAAAAGAGAAGGCCAGGAGAAGTAACAATATTTTGCGTTCTTTTTTCATCATACCGTAATTTATCTGATTAATAACAACCATTTTCATACATCCAATGAAAAGCACTCACACAATGACAGATGCCGGCATCCCTTATCCTCTTCTTTTCGTCGATCCCGGCAGGTCACAGGCTCTATACCATATCGATCATTCATAAAAAACATTGTTGCTGTTCCTCACCTCTCTTTCAAATTTCTCCCCTACACCCCGGATCCGGTCTGTACGGTCTGTGGCAAAAGGTTTTTTCAACAAGGTGAAGGTATTGTTCCCGATCCGTACGGTCATGTTCACTTTCGTGCCCGTATTAAGAAAAAGATCATTGCTGAAGAACCTGTTGTCATGCACGTAGGCGGCATATTTCCCGGGGACGGCAGGACCGTACTTCATCCAGATGAACATAATGGCCGTAGCCCATTCCCCCGTATCCCCGTAATCGCCGTGACGGGTCTTTTTGTAATAGGTGATGCCGGTGAAGGTGTTATCGTAGATCTCATTCGTCCCGTCAGGGTCATAGCAGGCGATGTTCAGGGGGGTGGGGGGTACATAGATCCATTTCATGTATATGGTATACTCCCCGGGAACCGTATCCTGAAAATCGGCATAGAGCGTGTGGGCATCATTCCCTGTGATCTTTGCGGGCGGCAGATCATCCCTGTATTTAACATAATAATACCTCCAGCGGTCTTTCTCCCACTCCTGCGTCGTATCCACCAGTTTTTCCGGGGTGAGCAGGGTGGCTGCAGAACGGATGTATACCCCGTTGTCCATCTTATCCTCCGGATCCCCCTCGCCGTCGGAATCAACCGGAAGGTATTGCGTGATCCTCACGAAATTATTATGGATCCTGCAGTTCCGCGCATACGACCCTTCCAGCTTGATCCCGTGACACTCGATCAGCCGGTGTTGGAAAGGACGCGTCCTGGCAGGATAATCACTTAGCTGCTGGTGTCCTTTGGTGTCGATATAATTATTGTACACCTGAATGTTCTCTTTCGTGATATGGATACCCCGTCCCGAAGAAGTGATCTTATTATCATGCACCAGCGCACCC
Source organism: uncultured Rikenellaceae bacterium (assembly GCA_964649775.1). Classification (GTDB taxonomy): domain Bacteria; phylum Bacteroidota; class Bacteroidia; order Bacteroidales; family VadinHA17; genus DRPN01. The sequence goes on along the minus strand of CAZYQV010000110.1, from coordinate 7,740 downwards.
TCACAGGGGGCAATGGCATAACCGTTGACATATTGCTGGTGGTGACAGATATCATTGTGGTCGATCTCAACATTTTTCACCGTACGACTGACCACCCTGACATTGATCCCCCAGTGACATCCCTCGGTGAACAGATTGTCATGGATGTGAATATCTCCGCCGTATGTATAGATCCTCATCAAAACATTGCCGGGATAATGACGACACTCAATCTCCGTAACCCTGCTGAAGATGTAGTTGTGATGAATATTGACCTTGTGGGCATGGCTCATGAAAACGGGAAAGGCATTGGGCAGATGGACATCCGTACTGATCCCGAAGATCTCTGTGGGCACGGGACGGTCAAGACTGACGATCGCCGCACTGTAATCCCGTGATCTCCTGCCCTGCACAATAAAACCATTGCATAAAACCGAGTTGCCCCAGTCGGTAAAACGCACCCCGTACACCTGTTCGGGGGTGTCATCCCCGAAAGTGACGGTATGGCCATCCAGGTCCAGCGTAACCCCCTTCCCTTTGATCTCGATAGCCGTCCCTTTTGCCGTGATGTCTTTTGTCAGGATATAGTAAGCTCCCTCCCTGTCCAGGATATAAGGGGGCGGACCGGACAGATCATCCGGGATACGGATGGCCTCTTTCCTGTTTTTCAGGGTGAACGTCATTATCGCACTCCTGGTTTCCCGTCCCGTGGCAGGATCTGCCATCACCATCCTGTAATAATAGGTGGTCTCCGGATCCAGGCCCTTCAAATGATGAAATTGTGCCCATCGGGGTTTCCTGGTGAGAGGGGTATGTGATCCCAGTTTTTTTGTCTTGCCGTATTCAACATAACTTGTGGCGGAAGAACTGATGTCTCCCGACAACCAGTATATCACGGCCGACGTCTCCGATATATAGGTCCATCTCCCCCTGAAAATGCTGTCGGTCGCCGGCCCGGGATCATCTGTTTCTTCAACACCGGGACTGACAAGATCCGGTCGCGGATCTTTTATCAGATTCGAGGAGACGGACAGCAAACCTGTCAATAACAAGAATACAGGGAAAAGAATATCTGTCTTTTTCATCGTCTTCCTTTGAAATGCATGAACAAAAAAGGGAACATCAAAAGAAAAGGAATGATCCAGACAGCAACATAGGAAAAATTCTCAAACGTTGGGTCCATAGTATAAATATGATTCCCTGTCTTTTCATATTCTTTTACCAGATCATCCGTTGTCTTATGCTTCTTCAGCCAGGAAGCGTATACATCATCCTGACCGGCATAGGAGGCCCTGACCCGTTCGGGATCCTCTTCTATCTGACGGATGCTGTAAGGAACATATTTCCCGTAATCCGGATCCAGGATCCATTGGGAGCCGTCACTGAAGACCGCGCTCACCACCACATGCCCTGCGATATCCCAGAGAGAGGCTTTGATCCCGTTGGCCATGAGCAGTCCTTTCAGTGCCATGGCCTGTTGTGAACAGATGCCTACGCCGCGCTCCATGGCTTTCTCATAATCTCTGAACTCATATTTCCGGTATACGTCCGGTTTGACCAGCCCGGCAAACCAGAGGATATAATTTTCCCAGAGAGGAACCCTCAGATGGTATTTTCTGATGCCTTCGTCCTTCCAGTAATGGGCCATCACACGGTTGACCAGCAGGGTAGCCCTCACAGCATACGCTTTCTCATTTTCATCCGGCCGGCGGTCCCAGCTCTTTCTCGCTTCCTCCAACGAAAGGGTCACATCGTCCCGGTAAGGGGTCTTTTCCGTCTGAAGTGCCGGATTTCTCAAAGTCTTAAAAAATCCCGCTATGTTCAGTCCCAGCAACAGAAGCCCTGCGAAAAACATTATCCGGACAAAAGCCTTCATGCATCTGTATTTTTAGTGGTGGTTTCCGGTAAAAAGTATCTTATTGAGTGGTTAATTGTCGCTATGCCTGCTGAAAATGCTGATCGACAAATTACAAAATTTTCAACGAATTTTTTCAGTCTCCCGGGCAATAACCATAAAAAGTGTCCTCCCGTTGACTGTTTGTTGGCACGGACAATAAGGTAAGCAAAAAATTAACTAACTTTAAATGGTTATTAACTGCCGTCATTCCCCCGTGTATCGTCTTTTGTTCCGGGAAGATGAAAAAAAGATACGATCATCCGGCTTTTCAAAAAAATATATACGATCATGAATTTTTATGTTAGAACAGGCTGTTTGCTTTTTTTTATGGTGTTTTTCCTGCCTTCTCTGCCTGCGCAGGAGATCCCGTTACAAACGCAACCACGACAGGATCAGTGCAACAATATCCGGCTCTATCTGATGCAGGAGGCGGCAGCGATCACGGACCACGAGCTGTCGGGGATAGAGACCCTGGACGACTGGCAGCAGGTCCGCGGGGAGCGCCGCCGCGAGCTGGTGGAGATGCTGGGCCTCGAAGACCGGCCGCTGGATAAAAAAAGGGATCCTCCGCCTTTTAAGGTCACCGGCGTGCTGCGGGAGAAAGGCTACCGCATCGAAAAACTCTATTACGAGTCGATGCCCCGGCTGTATGTGGCGGCCAACCTGTATATCCCCGACAAGATCAAAAAACCCCGGCCGGCGATCCTGTATGTATGCGGACATGCCCGCACGCAGAAAGTACATTACCAGGCCCATGCCCGTAAGTTCGCCCAGCTGGGTTTTGTCTGTCTGATCATCGAGACCATCCAGTGGGGCGAGGTGAGAGGCGACCACTGGGGCGCCTGGGCCCGCGGGTGGTTCCACTGGTACAGCCGCGGCTACGACCCCGGCGGCGTGGAGGCCTGGAACGGCATCCGCGGCCTCGACCTGCTGGCCGCCCGTCCCGAAGTGGATGCGGACAAAATGGGCGTCACCGGCATCTCCGGAGGAGGATCACAGACATGGTACATAGCCGCCCTCGACCCCCGCATCAAAGCCGCTGCCCCTGTCTGCGGCGCCAGCACACTCAAATACCATATCATGACCCGCACCATCGACGGCCACTGCGACTGCATGATGCCGGTCAACACCTACCGGCGCGACTTCGGGACCATCGGCGCCCTCGTGGCCCCGCGGCCTTTCCTGATCGCCCAGGCCGACAGTGACGGCCTTAACTCCATCGAAGCTGTACGTTCACTGTATGCAACTGTAAAAAAAGTGTATGATCTGTACGGAGCATCTTCGAAGATCACTCTCGTGGAAACACCGGGCGGCCACTCCTACCACCGGACATCACGCGAAAAAATATTCTCCTTTTTTCTCAAACATCTGATGGGAAAAGATACCCCTCCCGGTAAAGCAGGGGATATAGACGTCGATCCTGCCCACCAGCTCACGGCAGAGGAGCTGAGAGTGTATGTGGACGGGCCGCCGCCCGACGATATCACCACAACGATCCAGGACGATTTCATCAGGCTGGCCACCCCTCCGGAGATCACCAGCGAAAAAGAGCTGTATGCCTGGAGGGACTCGGTGAAGAGATTCCTGCGCCGCGAGACCTTCGGAGCTTTCCCGGAGGAGGCTCCTCCTTTTGATCCTTCTCTGGTCTTCCGCACGGCCGACAGGGCTCCCCGCGGCAGCGACATCTACAGTTTCGTCTCCGAAAAAGGATGGCGTCTGAAGGTGGACGTACGCTGGCACAGGGATCCCCGGGAAAAAAGCCCGCTGACGATCGTCCTGCGCAACGCCGGCGAAGAGCGCTGGGCCTCCGGGAGCTTCAGCGACGAGATACACCCCGAAGGGAATGTGGCCTACCTCGAGGTGCGGGGCACAGGCGAGAACGGCTGGGATCCTTCCCTGCAGTGGCACATACGCAGGGCCTCCGCCTGGACGGGCAGGACCATCGCCTCGATGCAGGTGTGGGACCTGCTGCGCGCCATGCGTTTCTGCCGTACCCTGCCGGGGGTGGAAGCCGACAGCATCACGCTGGCCGCCCGCGGGGAGATGTCGGTGGTGGCCCTCTATGCCGCGCTGCTCGACGGCAACTGCGCAGGCGTGGTGGTGAAAGATCCTCCGGACAGCCAGGACCGCCCCTCACAGCCCGACGGCCGCGGCCCCGCCATCGAGATGCTGAACTGCCTGCGGGTGACCGACATATACCAAATGCCGGCACTGATATGGCCCGCAAAGACGAAGATCCTCGGAGAGGTACCCGCCACCTACGGATGGGCGGAAAAAACGCTGAAACAGATCTCAGGAGAAGAGTAGGATCATCCGTACTCCGGCCCGCTGATCAGATACTGCTGATCCTGCCGGGGGGAGAGGATGTTCGTCCCGAGATACATCCTGAGGAAAGAACGCTGTCTGACAAAACCCCGCTCCTCCAGCCAGCGGATCAGTGTCTCCTGCTGTTCCGGCACGTCCACGATCACCGCCCTTCCGGAGAGGGAGGCAAGCGCCTTCTCCAGCAGCTGCTGTGCAGCGGCAACGGCAGATGCGGCGAGGGGCCCCGCCTGATAAGAATGACTGCCCTCACGCCCCAGGAGAAAACCTGCCGGCCGTCCTTCCTGCCTGAGAAGCCAGGCCTGTGAAGGGAAGCTGGTCAATAAATATCTTATGAGGCCTGCCCTGTCGGCCCCGAACACTTCCCTGTCGTAACGGACCACCGCAGCAGCATCCTCCGCTCCCGCACGGACCACCGCTCCCTCCTCCACCGCCGGAGACGCCTTCACGGCCGGGTTGGCCATGCGGAGGATCTCATATTCTCCACGAAAACCCATTTTTTCATATATCCTCCTGCCATCGGGGGTGGCATCCAGCTTTATCACTGCCCCGCGATCCAGCCCGTCGATCAGCGTGGTCATCAGGTGCTTGCCAATACCCATCCCCCGGAAGCTCTTGTCCACCAGCACCATGCCGATCCAGTACAGGCGGCTCCCGCAAGCCACTGCCACAGCCGTACCGGCTACCCTTCCTTCCCGTTCGGCCACCAGACAGTGGTTGTGCGGATCCGAAAGCATGAACTGCCAGTCGGTCACCGTCTGGTTCCACCCGACCTCCTCCTTCAGACGCATAGCCCCGGGGAGATCCTCTTCCTCCATTTTACGTATGATATGTGACCGTTCCTGCATGATAAATAGGAAACATATTTGTCAACAACCATCCAAAAATAACAAACATTTTCCCCGCAACAGGGAAACGGAAATAACATTTTAATATATTTGTTTTCTTTGCTGGCTCTATAATACCGAACATGAACAAGAGAAAGAGTTTCCTGCGATCGATGGGACCGGGGTTTATCATTGCCTCTGTGGTGCTGGGTCCCGGCAGCATCACGGTAGCTTCCCGCATCGGTTCGGAATATGGATATTCATTTTTATGGGTCGTAGCCCTGGCTGCCGTCTCCATGGTGATCTATACCTCTATGGGTGCACGTTACGGTGTGTTGCATGAAAAATCCTTTTTGCAGGGCATTGCCGACACTTACGGCCGCTGGGTGGCTGTGGTGATCGGTATCTCCGCCTTCCTGGCCGCCTCCAGCTTCCAGTTCGGCAACAACCTGGGCATAGGCATCGGCATGGAAGGACTCACCGGCATCAATGAGAAGGTGTGGCCCTGGATCTTCACCCCCCTGGCACTGATATTGAATTTCTGGGCGAAAAACCTGTACAAGGTGCTGGAAAAGATCATGATGACGCTGGTGATCATCATGATCCTCTCCTTTGTCTTCAACCTGGTGCTGGCACGGCCCGACCTGCAGGGGATCGCCAAAGGCTTCGTCCCCCGTCTCTTCTCTTTCCGGCAGCTGGATGTGGTAGCAGCCCTCGTGGCCACCACTTTCGTCCTGCACGGCGCTTTTTACCAGTCTTATCTCGTGCAGGACAAAGGATGGAAGCCCGACGACCTGCAGGGAAGCCTCAAAGACAGCTACATGGGCATCTTCATGCTGGCCCTTATCTCCCTGCTGATCATCATCACCTCAGCCGCCGCCCTGCACCCCCGCGGCATAGAAGTGCACTCGGCAGCCGACATGGCCCTGCAGCTGGAGACCCTCTTCGGAGGGATGGCCAAGTATGTCTTCAGCCTGGGCCTCTGCGCCGCCGCTTTCTCCTCGCTGATGGTCAACTCGGTGATGGGCGGAGGACTGCTGGCCGACGGTCTGGGACTGGGCCGCTCGATGAACCAGAAATGGCCTAAGATCTTCACCTCCATCATCCTGCTGGCCGGCATGCTGATAGCCATCTTCTTCCGTGGCGACATCATCTATGCACTCATCATGGCACAGGCCTCCTCCATCTTTGCCGTGCCCCTCATCGCCATAGGGATGTTCATCATGCTCAACAATAAGAAAGTGATGGGTGACCACCGGAACAACCTGGTCCAGAACATCCTGGCAGTGCTGGGGTTTATTCTGATCAGCATCATGGTCTACTATATGTATACCAAGCTGATAGGCTTCATTCACTCCCTCTGATCCTGAGGTCTTACAGTCGCGGGATGGTCAGTCCGCCGTCCGTCATGATCACCTGGCCGGTGGAGTAGGCCAGGTCGCCCCTGACGAGGGCTGCCACGGCTCTGCCCGTATCTTCCGGCATCCCCCACCGCTTTTGCACCAGCAGGCCTTCCCGTATCAGCCGGTCATATTTTTCCTTCACCCCGGCCGTCATGTCGGTGGCCGTGATGCCGGGTCTCACCTCGTAGACCGGGATATCATACTCTCCCAGACGTACGGCGAAGAGCTGTGTGCTCATGCTCACCCCCGCCTTGGAGATGCAGTACTCCCCCCTGTTGACGGAGACCATCGTCGCTGAGACGGAGGAGATATTAATGATGCAGGCACGATAGTGCGGGTCCTTCTGCTTCTGACCGATCATCCGGAGGGCTACCGCCTGGGTCAGGAAAAAGCCGCCCGTGAGATTGACCCTGAGCACCTCCTCAAAATCCTCTTCGGCCACCTCCAGGATATCTTTCCGCTTGCGGGGAGCCATGCCGGCATTGTTCACCAGCACGTTCACCTGCCCGAAACGGGCATATACCCTGTCGAGGACCGCGGCCCTGCCGGCAGCAGAAGCAATATTCCCCCGGCAGTAGATCACCTGTACACCCGTTTTTTCAAGTCCTTCCATCACCTCCTTCACCTCTGCTTCGTCGCGGACACCGTTGAGGGCCAGGTCATAACCCTCCTGTGCCAGGGCCCGGGCAATACCCAGCCCGATACCCCGCGTGCCTCCCGTAATCAGCGCTGCTTTTTTTTTCATCAGTTCTATCCTTTGGCTAAAAACATCCCTCATCTCTCATTTCTCATTTCTCATTTCTCATTTCTCATCTCTCCCGTCTCCTTTCAACTTCTCAACTTATCAACTTTTCAACTTTTCAACTTATCAACCCTTCAACTCCTCCAGCTCAACCCATCTTCTTTCTCTCCAGCTCTCCAGTCCTTTTTCGGCCAGCTGCACCCCTTTGGCACCCTCTTTCAGATCCCAGGGGAAAGGGTCGTCATTCACCACATGCTTCAGGAACAGCTCCCACTGCACCTTAAAAGCATTGTCGTAAGGTTCCTGGTCCGGCACCCTGGCCCATCCTTCATAAAAGTTCAGTGGCTGCTCCTCGTCGGGGTTCCACACCGGCTTGGGCGTATTGCCGTAATGCTGGGTATAGCACTCGCGGAGGCCGGCCACCGCCGATCCTTTGGTGCCGTCCACCTGGATGGTGAGCAGGTCATCCCTTCTCACACGTGTGGCCCAGGTGGAGTTGAAGGTGGCGATAACCCCTCCTTCCAGCAGGAAGGTGGCATAGGCCGCATCGTCGGCCGTGCACCGGTAACG
>CAZYQV010000109.1:0-2565 GCA_964649775.1 uncultured Rikenellaceae bacterium | reverse complement strand
TCAAGAGGACGGGAGCCAACGCTGTCCGTGTACATTACCCCCAGTCGCCCCTGACCCTGGACCTGCTGGATGAGACGGGCCTGCTGCTTATCGAAGAGATCCCCCTCAACTGGTGGGGACAGAACTGGTGGGGCGGTGAGACCGTGGCACAGGACACCACCATCCTGCAGCAGGCACGCCGCACCCTGCGGGAGATGATCCGGCGCGACCGTAACCATCCCTGCATCCTGGCCTGGAGTGTGGCCAACGAGTGCAGGACAGAGACGAAAAAAGGGAACTACGTCGTCTCTGAACTTATCCGGGAGGCACACCGACTCGATACAACACGCCCGGTCACGTTCACCGTCAACAACGAAACCGCTCTGCACCCGGCCTTCCGGCTGGCGGACATTGTCAGCTGCAACGTGTATTACGGCAACGACAAAGCTTTTCATATTTCGCAAATGGACTCTCTCGTACGGCAGCCCGCCGGGGCATACCTCAGGCGCCAGCTCTCCGCGTACCCGGGGAAACCCTTGCTGGTGACCGAGTTCGGGGCGGGCGGGATCTATGGGGTCACGGGAGATGCTCCTTTTTCGGAAGAGTACCAGGCCGCCTACATAGCGAAGATGTGGGAGGCAATAAGCAATGTGCCGCAGTGCAGCGGCGGTATCCTGTGGTGCTGGCGGGATTATTTTCACAGGAAATATTTTACCACCACCTATGCTCCCTTCGGGCCTTACGGGGTGCTGAACACTGCGGGAGAACCCAAAAGGTCGTTCGACACCCTGCAAAAGATCTTCGGGGGAAATGAATAGTTTCGGGAATGTTTAATACTTTTGAAAAAATGAGAATGATGAAAACGATCTCTCTTGCACGGAAGGGGATGCTGTTGATCCTCTTCGCACTGACCGTGGGCGTCACACCGTTGCCGGCCAAGGTGTACCAGCTGTATTATCTGGGCGGCCAGTCCAATATGGACGGGCAGGGGAAGAACAGCGACCTGCCTGCGGAGCTGAAGAAGCCGATGAAGCAGGTGATGATCTTTCACGGCAACCCTGTGCCCGACAATGATCCTTCCGGCGGCCTGGGCATCTGGGCCCCTCTGCAGCCGGGACACGGCTGCGGGGATTTCTCCTCCGACGGGAAAAAGAACCATTATACCGCTTGTTTCGGTGTGGAGCTCTCTTTTGCTGCCGAGCTGCTGAAACACGACCCCGATGCCAACATCGCCATCATCAAATATTCACGCGGGGGCACCACCCTGGCACTGAACGGTGCCAAGTTCTTTGGCAACTGGTCGCCTGATTACAACATCGGCAACCGGCTGAACCAGTATGACTATTTTCTGGCGACGGTGCGTCATGCCATGGCCGTACGCGATATCGACGGCGACGGCGAAGAGGACATCCTCATCCCCCGCGGGATCATCTGGATGCAGGGGGAGAGTGATGCGGTGCAGACGAAAACGATGGCCCTGGCATACAAGCAAAACCTGAGAAGACTGATGGACCTGATGCGGGCGGCCTTTCATGAGAGCGATCTGCCGGTGGTCATCGGCCTGATCACCGACTCGGGAGTCTTTTACGGGAGAGAGCCCGTGATGAACTACGGCACGATCGTGCAGCAGGCACAGGAAGAGTATGTCAAGGATGATTATTTTGCAGCCCTCGTTACCGCCACAAAAAAATATGAATACATTGACGACTGGCATTATACCTCTGAAAGCTATATTGACCTCGGCAGGGCCTTTGCCCGGGCTGTCCTGGGACTGCAGAAATGACCGGCCATGAGGATCTCCCGTTGCCATGGTGTGTGTTTCTCCTGGGTCCTGACAGTGTTGCTGCTCTCCTGTGGCCGGCCGGAGACGGGAGAGATACAAAACAAAAGGGAACAACGCAATGATCAGATGAAACAGAAAGAGAGCCCGCTGGTGCTCCGGGGATATTCTCCCGAGAGCACAGTGACAAGGAACGAGCAGGGGAAGGATAACTCTTCCCTGCGTCATGCCTGGAGAGCAAAGTGGATCACTCATCCTGAGGCCTCCACGCTGGACTACGGTGTCTTTCTCTTCCGGCGTACTTTTGAGCTTGAGGAACAGCCGGAGCGTTTCATCGTATTTGTCTCTGCCGACAACCGCTACCGTCTTTTTGTCAATGGAGAGGCGGTCTGCTCAGGTCCTGCCCTGGGCGATCTGGGGCACTGGCGCTATGAGACGCTCGATCTGGCCCGTTGGCTCAGAAAGGGGAGCAATGTGCTGGCTGCCGAGGTGGTCAACTTCGGTGAATACCGGCGCGGTGCACAACAAACATTCCAGACGGCATTCATCCTGCAGGGACCGGAAGGAGAGGGTGCCTCCATCAATACCGGAGAGAAGGGATGGAAAGTGATCCGCAACGGGGCTTATGAATCTATCCCTTTCCTGCCCTCCGACCTGGAAGCGTATTACTGTGCCGGTCCGGGAGATAAGGTGGATGGTAAGCGTTATCCCTGGGGATGGCAGCAGCCCGGCTATGATGATGCGCACTGGCTGACACCCCGCCCGGCCACGGTGGAGTTCGCTGCCGGCATAGGGTTTTTGTATGG
>CAZYQV010000108.1:0-13315 GCA_964649775.1 uncultured Rikenellaceae bacterium | reverse complement strand
GGTACGTGAGCGGCGCAGCGAGCAGGACCGTGGCAAGCTGGTGCCCTTCACCCAGCAGGCGGTGCTGGATGAGAAAAACATTGTGAGCATGGCCTCCGGGTCGCTGGGGGGCAAGGGGCGCGGACTCACCTTCACCAACACGCTGATCTACCGCTTCGAGCTGTCCGGCCTGGTGTCGGAGATCAACATACGTACCCCCCGCACCGCCATCGTGGGCACCGACGAGTTCGACATCTTCATGGACAGCAACCATCTGCGTGAGTATGCGGTGAAGGAAGAGGACTACGAGGCCCTGCAGAAGCGGTTTGTGGAGGCCACCATCACCGATGAGCTGGAGGCCAAGCTGCGCGTCTATCTGGAGAAGATAAAAGACCCTATCGCCATACGCTCTTCCAGTCTGCTGGAAGACTCCCTCACGCAGCCTTTTTCCGGGATCTTTCGTACCTACATCCTGCCCAACGCCCATCCCGACCTGGAGGTGCGTCTCCGTCAGACGGAGGAGGCCGTCAAGCTGGTCTTCGCCTCCATCTATTCCCCGCAGGCCAAGCTCTATTTCGAGGCAATCGACTACAAGATCGACGAAGAGAAGATGGCCGTGGTCATCCAGGAGGTGGTGGGGTCGCGGCACGACCGTTATTTTTATCCCCATATCAGCGGCACGGCCCAGTCGTACAACTATTACCCCATCGGTCATATGAAGCCGGAAGAGGGGTTTGCCATTGCAGCCATCGGTCTCGGACAATATGTGATGGAGGGAGAGAAGGCTTACCGCTTCTCGCCGCATTATCCGCGCAATGAGGTGTATACCAACAAGTACCTGCTCAAGAACTCGCAGACCGATTTCTATGCTGTCGACCTGGAGAAAAAGGAGTTCAATCTTCTCGAAGGGGAGGAGGCGGGTCTGGCGCGTCTCACGCTGGCCGACGCCGAACAGCATGACACGCTGAAACATTGTGTCTCGGTGTACGACGCCAACAACGACCGACTGGAGCCGGGTCTTGATGTCGCCGGGCCGCGGGTCGTCAACTTCGCCAATATCCTCAAATATGAGTATATCCCCCTGGCCCACACCCTCGACGTGATGCTGGATGTCTTCAGGGAGGCCCTGGGATCACTGGTAGAGATAGAGTATGCGGTGAACCTGGAGAAAGATGAGGAAGGGAAAGCCTCTTTTTATATCCTGCAGATCAAACCGCTGGTGAGTGCCGATCTCGATATACGTATCGACCTGGATGCCCTGGACAGGGAGAAGCTGCTTCTCTACAGTACCCACAGCATGGGCAACGGCAAGATAGACACCCTCACCGACGTTATCTTTATCGATCCCGATCGTTTTGACAACAAGCATACGCGTGAGATGGCTGCCGAGATAGCAGCCATGAACGAGGAGCTCGTCCGGGAGCACCGTTACTATCTGCTCATCGGGCCGGGACGCTGGGGTACCCGCGACCGTTTTATCGGCATCCCTGTCAACTGGCCACAGATCTCCCATGCCAAGGTGATCGTCGAGACCAGCCTGGAGGATTTCCCCCTGGATGCCTCGCTGGGATCCCACTTCTTCCATAATGTCACCTCCATGAACGTGGGATATTTTTCCGTACAACATTACAATGACGAGGACATCATCCGCTGGGATGTGCTGAAAGCGCAGCAGGTGGTGTCGGAGAGCTCTTTTTGCAAGCATATCCGTTTTGAGCACCCCCTGAAGATCTATATGGACGGCAAGAAAAGAGCGGCCGCTATCTTATTTGAATGACACACCATGAAGAGCAGACTGCATGTAAACCGGCTGCGTAGTGCACCGTACAATATCTCCTACGACTTTACGGACACCTCGTTCGATAAGCTGATGCAGAAACGCATCCACCGGGTGTTGCTGGTGTGCAGCAACTACGACGCTTTCATCCTGGAGGAAGACGGACGCATTGAGGAACAGATCTTTAACGAGTATGTGTCGCTCAACCTGCGTTATCCGCCGATGGTCATCCAGGCCGATACGCCTGAGAAAGCGTTCCGTATCCTGCAGGAAGACCAGATCGACCTGGTGATCTCTGCCCTCCGCATCGGCGACAAGGATACCTTCACCCTGGCCAAGGAGATGCGGGCCATCAAACCCGACATACCCATCGTGGTCCTCACCTACTTCTCCCGTGAGGTGAGCAAGAAGATCGAGGAGGAGGACCTCTCGGCTATCGACTATGTCTTCAGCTGGCTGGGTAATGCCGACATCCTGCTGGCGATCATCAAGCTGATCGAAGACAAGATGAATGCCGAAGACGATATCCTCAAAGTGGGCGTGCAGACCATCCTGTTCGTGGAGGACTCGATACGCTATATCTCCTCCTATCTGCCCAACCTCTACCGTATCATCCTGCGCCAGTCGAAAGAGTACCAGATCGAAGGACTCAACGAGCACCAGAGGATGTTGCGCATGCGGGGACGTCCCAAGATCCTGCTGGCGACGGATCTCAATGAGGCGATGGCCCTTTTTGACAAGTACAAGTACAACACGCTGGGTGTCATCTCCGACCTCTCTTTCAAGAACGACGGCGTGAAAGATCCGCAGGCAGGGTTTAAGCTGCTGGAGTATGTACGTTCCTTCGACCCGCACATGCCTTTTCTTCTGCAGTCCTCCGACGAAGGGGTGAAGGAGAAGGCCGAAGGCCTCGATGCCGGCTTCCTTCACAAGTATTCCAAGACCCTCTCCAAGGAGCTGAAGAGTTTCATCATCGACAATTTTGCTTTCGGTCCTTTTATTTTCCGTGATCCTGACACGCTGGAAGAGGTGGACCGGGCGGTCAACCTGCGGGAGTTCCAGCAGAAGATGATGACCATCCCCGACAAGATCCTTGACTACCATACGACCAGGGATCATTTCTCCAAGTGGCTGAATGCCCGGGCGCTTTTCTCGCTGGCACAGATGTTCAAGTATCTCAAGAGGGAAGACTTCGACACCACGGAAGAACTGCGCAGGTTCGTCTATGTGGCTATCTCCAGCTACCGCATCGGCAAGGGGCGAGGGGTCATCGCCAAGTTCAATGCCGACTCTTACGATGAGTATGTGATCTTCTCCCGCATCGGCGACGGCTCCATCGGTGGCAAGGCCCGCGGTCTGGCTTTTATCAATACGGTCATCAAGCAGAACAGGCTCTTCAACCGTTTTGAGGGGGTGCAGATCACCATCCCCCGCACGGTGGTGGTGACCACCGAGATCTTCGATGAGTTCATGGAGAGCAACGATCTCTATCCCTTCGCCCTGTCCGACCGGGAGGACGAGGAGATCCTGCAGCATTTCGTGGAGGCACGCCTGCCCGGGAAGTTCAGGGAAGACCTCCGTGCTTTCCTGGCCATCACCCGCAATCCTGTGGCCGTACGTTCCTCCAGCAAGCTGGAGGACTCCCATTACCAGCCTTTTGCAGGTATCTACTCCACCTACATGGTGCCTTTTATTGAGGACCGGGAGAAGATGCTGGAGGCGATCGACATGGCCATCAAGCAGGTCTATGCCTCGGTCTATTTCCGGAACAGCAAGGCTTACATGAGCGCCACCTCCAATGTCATCGATGAGGAGAAGATGGGCATCGTCCTGCAGGAGGTGTGCGGGAGAGCCCACGGCAACCTGTTCTATCCTACCCTGTCGGGGGTGGCCCGCTCCATCAATTTCTATCCGGTACCTCCGGAAGAGCCTGAAGAAGGCATCGCCAACGTGGCCTTCGGCCTGGGCAAGCTCATCGTCGACGGGGAGCAGTCGCTGCGCTTCTCCCCCCGTTATCCGAAGAAGATATTGCAGCTCTCCACCGTGGAGAATGCCCTGAAGGAGACGCAGAGACGTTTCTATGCCCTCGACCTCGACATGGATCATTTCGTCCCCTCGGTCAATGATGCGGTCAACCTACTCAAGCTGGCCATACGGCAGGCGCCCGAAGATGAAGCTCTGCGTTGGGTCGCCTCCACCTATGACCTGGAGAACAATATGATCCGCGACGGGATCATCGACAAGGGAAAAAGGATCATCACCTTTGCCAATATCCTGCAGTATGAGCGCTTTCCACTGGCGGCGATCCTTCAGGAGCTGCTGGCCGTGGGACAGAAAGAGATGGGCAACCCCATAGAGATCGAGTTTGCTGCCGACCTGGAGACTCCCGAAGGACACCCCCGCATCTTCTATTTCCTGCAGATACGTCCTATTGTCGACACCGACCAGGTGGTGCGGGTCGATCTGGGGCAGGTGAAGCCGGAAGAGACGCTGCTGATGTCTCTCTCGGCCCTGGGCAACGGTGTGGTCGGGGATGTCGCCGACGTGATCTACGTCAAGCCGGAGGCGTTCGACGCCTCCTTCACCAAAGAGATCGCGGCAGATATTGAAAAACGCAATGCGGAACTGCAACGGGAGGGGAGAGGTTATATCCTCATCGGCCCGGGACGGTGGGGCTCTTCCGACCCGTGGCTGGGAATACCCGTAAAATGGCCCCAGATCTCACAGGCGCGTCTCATCGTGGAGGCCGGCCAGGAGGATTACCGTGTCGACCCCAGCCAGGGGACCCACTTCTTCCAGAACCTTACCTCTTTCCGGGTGGGCTACTTTACCGTCAACCCTTCGGAAAAAAAGGGATTTTTCGATGTGGACTTCCTCAATGCACGGCCGGCACTCTATGAAGACCGTTTTATCCGTCATGTGCGCTTCGATGCCCCGCTCCTTATCCGCATCGACGGGCGGAAGAAAGAGGGGGTGGTCATGAAACCTGAGGGGTAGCGGAGAGCAAAGAGAGTGTAGCAGGGGCGTGTATGCAAAGGGCACACGAGAGTCTTTCAGGTATCTGTCGTATCTTCTATTCCGGCAGGGTTATGCTGCCTGTTGTTACGGTACGGTCGATCTTGCGTATCAGTCCCTGCAGCACCTTGCCCGGTCCTGCCTCGGTGAAAGTGTCTATGCCGTCGGCGATCATTCTCTGCACCGACTGTGTCCAGCGCACGGGTGAGGTGAGCTGTGCCACGAGGTTCTTTTTTATTTCGGCAGGGTCGGTGACCGGCGTAGCCGTGACGTTCTGATAAACGGGGCAGAGGGGGTTGGCAAAGGCGGTGTTCTCGATGGCTCCGGCCAGCTCCTCGCGTGCCGGCTCCATCAGCGGTGAGTGGAAAGCTCCCCCCACCTGCAGCTTGACCGTCCTTTTGGCGCCTCTTTTCTGCAGCTCCTCCATGGCTTTGAAGATGCCTGTCTCGGTGCCGGAGATGACCACCTGTCCCGGACAGTTGTAGTTGGCCGGCACCACGATGTCGTCGATGTCATCGCATACCTCTTCGATGATGCTGTCGTCGAGGCCGATGATAGCAGCCATCGTCGAGGGCACCAGCTCGCAGGCTTTCTGCATTGCCATGGCACGCTGGTAGACGAGCCGCAGGCCGTCACCGAAAGAGAGGGTCTTGTTGGCCACGAGGGCGGTGAACTCGCCGAGGGAGTGGCCCGCCACCGCGTCCGGCCGGAAAGCATCCCCCAGGAGGGACACCATGGCCAGGGAGTGGACAAAAATGGCCGGCTGTGTTACCTTCGTCTCCTTCAGCTCCTCTTCGCTGCCCTCGAACATCACGCGGGTGAGCGCATACCCGAGGATGCTGTCAGCCTCGTCAAACAGGGCGCGTGCCTGCGGATATCTCTCGTAAAGATCTTTTCCCATGCCGGGATATTGGGCCCCCTGTCCGGGGAATACATAAGCTGTCATTGTCGTATGGTTTGTGGTTCGTGACGGCAAAAGTAATAAAGTTTGTTATACGGGGAGCAGGTGACCCGTCAGTGGAGGGTGGCTCCTATGAGATGGACGAACTCGTCGCGTGTAGCCTGACGTTTCAGGAACTCACCGGTGAAGGCCGAGGTGGTGGTGACGGAGTTCTGTTTCTGTACGCCACGCATCATCATGCACAGGTGATGGGCCTCGATGACCACAGCTACGCCCAGCGGCTGAAGCGTCTCCTGGATGCAGTCGCGTATCTGCAGGGTGAGCCTTTCCTGCACCTGCAGACGGCGGGCGAAAGCCTCCACGACACGGGCTATCTTGCTGAGTCCCGTGATGTGCCTGTCCGGGATGTAAGCCACATGGGCCTTGCCGAAAAAGGGGATCATGTGATGCTCACACATGGAGTACAGTTCGATGTCCTTGACGATCACCATCTCCTTGTAGTCCTCCTCAAAAAGGGCCGACTTCAGGATGGATGCCGGGTCGGTGTTGTATCCCTGGGTGAGGAACTGTATGGCCTTGGCCACACGCAGGGGCGTCTCCTCCAGCCCTTGCCGTGAGGGGTCTTCGCCGATGAGCTTCAGGATCTCCCTGTATTTTGCGGCGAGGGTCGCCGTCTGTTCGTCGTCCCAGTGATCGATGCGGGAGTACCCTTTTCCGGGGGTGAGCGCATCCCCGTTGTTGATGATGTCCATGGTGGTCAGCTTTTTTTGTATTCAACGAAATTGTTCTCTGATTCGGAGATCCTCACCGAGAAGAGGGTGATGCCCTGCTCTTTCAGGGGGTTCTCCAGCTCCTCCCAGATGGCGATGGCCAGGTTCTCGGTGGAGGCGATCCTGCCCTTCATGAAAGGCACCTCCAGGTTGATGTTCTTGTGGTCGAGCTGCCGGATGATGCGTTCGCGGAGGATGCGGCTGAGCTCCTTCAGGTTGATCAGCAGTCCCGTTTCGGGATCGGGGTCGCCGCATACGGTGACGAACAGCTCGTAGTTGTGGCCGTGCCAGTTGGGGTTGGAACACTTGCCGAAGACGGCAAGGTTTTTCTCATCGCTCCACTCCTTACGGTACATGCGGTGAGCGGCATTGAATCTTTCCCGGCGTGTGAGGTAGATCATGGTGTCCCTGTTATTTGTCATTGCCGGCATCGAGGGTGCCTATGTCGCGGGTGAACGATCCTTTCTGCGGCAGATCGCTGGTCTGTTCCAGCTCATTGATCTCCCTGACGAACACGTCTATCTCCTCGTCGGAAAAACCTTTCTCTTTGGCTGCCTCCTCGAGGGTACCCCAGACAGGCTCTCCGCACATGATGCAACGGATCCCCTTTTTGCTCAGGTAGTTCACGGCAGCAGGCACCTGCTCGATCAGATCTTCTATC
The DNA here is from genome assembly GCA_964649775.1 of uncultured Rikenellaceae bacterium. Lineage (GTDB taxonomy): Bacteria > Bacteroidota > Bacteroidia > Bacteroidales > VadinHA17 > DRPN01. The sequence goes on along the minus strand of CAZYQV010000108.1, from coordinate 6,212 downwards.
TCGATGTCCCTGGTTACAGGCATGGCTTATGATTTGTTTGGTAGTGTAAAGATATATCTTTTTGAAAACAATCCCATTGATATGCCGCGGCTGATGAGAAAGAGTACCAGTGCCAGCCATAGGCTGTGATTGCCGAGGCTCTCCTGTGTGAAGTACCAGACGGGGAAGAAGACGGCGAGGGTGGAGAAAAGCATGGTGTTGCGCATCCCTGCCGAGGAGGTGACGCCGATGTAGATGCCGTCCCACAGGAAAGCGGGGAAAGAGATCAGAGGGATGACCACAACCCACGGGAGATATGGTGCTGCAGCGGCGATGATCTCCCGGTTGTCGGTGAGCAGCGAGAGGATGGTGTCGCCGGCGGCAAGGTAGATGAGGGAGAAAGGGACGCTCAGGACCACTCCCCAGAAAAAGAGGGCACGAATGCTTTTCTTCAGCAGCCGGAGGTCGGCAGCGCCGAAGAAACGGCCCGTAAGTGCCTCGGCAGCATAAGCGAAGCCGTCCATGAAGAAAGAGAAGAACATGAAAAACTGCAGCAGGAGCGTGTTCACGGCGAGGATCTCATCACCATAGACGGCCGAGCGGGCAGTAAAGAAGGTGAAGACCATGATGAGGCACATCGTCCGCAGGAAGATGTTGAGGTTGATGCCGAAGAAGCCCCTGATCTTCTCCCTGTCCAGCAGCACGGTGAGGGAGATCCGTTTTGTGGCGGAGGGGTACCTCCTGTACAGGAGGAAAAGAGCTGTGGCCAGTCCTGCATAGTTGGCCAGTAGGGTGCCCAGCGCCACACCGTCGGAGTTCAGATGGAAGCCACTGACGAAGAGAAGGTCAAGGCCTATGTTAAGCAGGTTGATCACCAGGGTGACGATCATGGGATACCTGGCATTCTGCATGCCCAGGAACCAGCCGTTGAGGGAATAGAGCATCAGCGTGGCAGGAGCAGCCCATACCCGTATGTAAAAATAACGAGAAGCGAAAAACTCGGTCTTCTCGGAGCCCTCCAGCAGATAAAAACTGATCTTTTCAATGGGTACCTGCAGCAGGAGGATCGCCAGGCCGGCGAGCAGGCCGGTAAGGAGCGAACGCTGCAGCACCTCACGCGCTCCTCCGTCGTCGCCGGCCCCGTACGCCTGTGCCGCCATGCCGCTCGTACTCATCCGTAAAAAACCAAAACTCCAGTAAACAAAATTGAAAACCGTACTCCCCAGGGCCACGGCCCCGATGAACCAGACACCTTCAAGATGACCGACGACCGCAAGATCAACGATGCCCAGCAACGGTACGGTGATGTTGCTGATGATGTTGGGTATGGCCAGCCGCAGGATCTTCCGGTTCATCTCGGGTCAGAAAATTTTAACAAAGATGAGATTTTTTTAAAAAAAAAATGTAATTGTATTTGGATTAAATCTAAATAAGTTGTATGTTTGTACCGGTTCAGATATCCCGCTGCAGGAAAAATGGAGAGATGGAATTGTTTAATGTCCGGAGACAGTGCGGGTGAGCAGAGGGGATGGACACGACGGTTTTAACGGAGGAGAGAGGGGCAGCGGGATATACTGGACTTTTGGAAAAGAGGTTAGGTTAATAAAATATAGGTTTTTTTAGGTTGGGTTTTTGGTTAAAAAGCCGGTTGTTTTCTGACGGCCGGCTTTTTTCTTGAGACTCTTTGAGGAACGTTAAAATTGCGTTATATTTAGCAAATATAGAGGTTAATTATTGTCAAATCTTAAAAAAATTGTATCATGGCTTTTCAATTACCTGATTTACCTTATGCCCTGGATGCCCTGGAGCCGTATGTGTCGAAGAGGACCCTAGAGTTTCATTACGGCAAGCATCATCAGGCGTATGTGAACAATGCCAATAAGCTGAGTGAAGGGACCCGTTTTGAGGGTGCTGATCTGGAGACGATCATCCGCGAGGCGGACGGAGGTCTGTATAACAACGGTGCCCAGGCGTGGAATCACACCTTTTATTTCATGGGTTTTGGTCCCGGCGGTTCACGGCAGCCTGTAGGTGCCCTGGCCGAAGCCATCGACCGGGATTTCGGTTCCTTTGAGAAATTCCACGAGGAGTTCAACCGGAAAGCGGCCACCCTGTTCGGTTCAGGCTGGGCCTGGCTCGTGAAGGATGATGCCGGGAAACTGAGCATCGTGCAGGAGAGCAATGCCGGCAATCCCATGCGCAACGGCCTGACCCCCGTCCTTACCTGTGACGTGTGGGAGCATGCCTACTATCTGGATTATCAGAACCGCCGCCCCGACTATCTCTCTTCGTTCTGGAACATCCTCAACTGGGATGTGATCTCAGACAGATACTAGAGGACAGAAGAAGATTTATAAAGAAAAGAACCCGGGACTCCCGGGTTTTTTTATTGAATGACAGGAGCATAAAAGGAAGGGCTTTGGGTACTTTGTAGTTGTAAGTGATAAGTGACAAGTGACTAAAATTGAGAAACACCTCTTTGACTTCTTCGACTTCTCCCTCCCTGCGCTCCGCCTCCGTCCCGGCCTCCCGATACAATTCCGGCCTCGAAACTCGAAACTACTTCCTGTTGAACAGCGCCTTGATGATATAGCTTGCGATCTGCGGGTTTTCTTTCAGGCGGCGCGTGGAATAACCGAACCAGTCCCTGCCGAAAGGCACATAGATCCTCATGCGATGGCCGTTCTTCAGAATGGACGACCTCCGCTCGGGGGTCACGCCGAAGAGCATCTGAAATTCATACTCCTCACGTTTGAGACCGTATTTTTCGATCAGTTTGTATGATTCGTCGATGAGGAACTGGTCGTGTGTGGCGATGCCTACATAAAAGCCCTGGCTGAACATATAGTCCAGGTCTTCCAGGTAGTGTTGGTTGATCTCATCATGATCTTTGTAGGCGATGCGGGCCGGCTCCACATAGATCCCCTTGCACAGGCGGAAGTTGAGGGGTGTTTCCGGTGTATGCAGCGGGGTGAGGTCGCGGAGGTCATCCATCGTCCGCTTCAGATAAGCCTGGAGCACCAGCCCTACGTTCCCGGGGAACTCCTTGTGCAACCGGCGGAAAAGGGTGAGCTCGCGGTCTACACACGAAGAGTCTTCCATATCGATCCTGACAAAGTTGTCGTATTCGGCAGCTTTGCGGACGATCTCGCGTATATGTCCGTAGCAGGTCTCCTCGTCCAGCAACAGACCGAAAGAAGTGGGTTTCACGGAAAAGTTGCCGTCGATCTTTTCTTCTGTCAGACGTTCGATCACTTCCAGGTACTCCTCCTTGTTCTTCTCAGCCTCCCCCAGGTCCCGGATGAACTCCCCCAGCACATCCAGGGTGACCATCATCCCCTGATCATTCAGCTTTTTTGAGGCTTTAAGAGCATCCTCCAGAGATTCTCCCGCAATGTATCTCCTGGAAAAGGTCCATACGAACTTCTTGGGAAACAGGGGGACTATTGAGGCGATCAGTTTGTTGAACATAGTGCGTCGGCGTTAAATATTTTTATAAGTTCTGAAGATAGTTATTTTTACAAAATAAAAACAAAGGTCTGTTCTATTATCATGACCTTTGTCAGGTGGGAACATATTCTCAAACACACTTTTATGTTGATAAGCTGTTGAAATAAAATTTCCGGGGTGGGTGCAACCATTGCGGTGCTTTTGTGGTCATCAAAATAAGTTTGCAAGATGTACAGGGATGAGGATCTCATAAAGGGATGTATCAGGAAGGAGAGAAAAGCCCAAAAGGAGCTTTATGACCGCTATGCCGATATATTGCTGGGAATATGTGCCCGATATGCTTCGGATACTGCCGAGGCGGAGGATATCCTGCAGGAGGGTTTTGTCAGGATCTTCACCTATATCCCCGATTTTTCAGGCAAGGGCTCTCTTTTCAACTGGATGCGAAAGATCATGATCAACACGGCTATCACGGTATATCACAGGAATCTGAAACATCGTTATCATCAGGAGATTGATGCGGTCCAGGAGTCTTCCCGTGATGTGATGCCGGGGAGCAGTGATTTTACGCACGAAGAGCTGCTCACCGTGCTCAGAAGCCTTCCCGAAGGGTACCGCATCATCTTCAACCTGTATGCCGTGGAGGGCTTTCGTCACAAGGAGATCGCAGAGATGCTGGGCATCGATGTGAACACCAGCAAGTCGCAGTACTCGCGGGCAAGGAAATATCTGCGGAAAAAACTGGAGGAGATCAGCAGGATCGCCGTCCCGGACAAAAAGAGTGAGAATGGGGAAAAATGATGACATAGAACGTTTGTTCCGCGAGAAATTCGAAGGCTATCGTCTCAGGCCTTCCGAAGGACTCTGGGGGCGTGTGGTGCGGCAGCTGCGCCTCCGCGAGTTCCTCCGTTTCTCTCCGGGGCAGTTCAATGTCTGGTATCTGGCAGGAGTGCTGGCAGTGGCGTTGACCGCCTATCTTGTCCTGCATCCCTCCGGCAGCAGGCCTGAGGGGAACACCCCCGCTCCCGTGACGGTGAGGCAACCGCAGGAGAACCTGCCGGCGGTGGCTCCGGAAAAGAAACAGCCTGCGTCCGCTGAAGGACGACCGGTGTCCGTCGAAAGAAAAGATGAGGGCACCGCCCGGAAAGAGGTCCATCCCCGTGGAAAAAACAATATGGACGTACCTGCCCGGGGCACGGTGGCATCTGAAAAAGGGCAGACTCCTCCGGCATCGGAGAAAGGGCATGAAAAAGAAGAGGGTGCGGCAGCCGTCTCACCCGGCAAGAAAGGCGGAGACAGGGGAGAAGAAACCCCTGAACGGTCGTTACAGAAGGAGCAGCCCGCACCGGTAGCACGTTTTGAGATGTCGGTGAAGAAAGGTTGTCCTCCCCTGAAAGTACGGTTTATCAATCGCTCGCAACATGCCTCCGCATACTCCTGGTCGCTGGAGCCGGCCGGTATCACCTTTGCTTCGGAAAATCCCGAATATCTCTTCGAGGTGCCGGGGACGTATATCATCCGGCTGACGGCACAGGACGGGGAGGGACGTACCTCCGTACATACCGATACGGTGGAGGTGCTCATCAAGCCCCGTGCCCGTTTTGATTACTCCCCCAAAGATGCGGTTGTGCCCGATGAAGCGATCTACTTCTTCAATAACTCCCTGGACGGAGAGCGTTACCTCTGGTCGTTCGGCGACGGGAACACCTCGTCCGAATCCGATCCTGTGCATAAGTACACCACTGACGGGCCTTTTGATGTAAAACTGACCGTCTGGTCGGCAGGGGGCTGTGCCGACTCCATGGTGATGAAGCAGGTGTTTGCCGGCAACGGATACTATATCCGTTTCCCCAATGCTTTTATTGCCAACCCCAACGGTCCTACGGGAGGTTATTTCAGCGAAGGATCCCTCTCCAATGATGTGTTCCATCCCGTATGGGAAGGGGTGGCGGATTATCATCTGCAGATCTTCAACCGCCGGGGAGAGCTGGTGTTTGAGAGCAGGGAGCTGACCCGCGGATGGGACGGATATATCCTCGACCAGCTGGCTACCCCCGGAGTGTACATCTGGAAAGCCCGCGGCACCTTCTCCAACGGCAAGCCTTTCGTCCGATTCGGGAACGTTACATTGATCCGGAAAAAGTAATAATTCACTCACCGTCCGGTCATCCCGTATTTCGAGGATTCTAAATAAATTCCGGATGATTCTTCACGAAAATACACTGTTATATTCCTTGTCTCTCAAAATGCAGAATGGGTGAAAGAACAGTTGATATTTATTGGTTATCCGCCTGTTCATCACTGTTGACAGGATATTCAGCCACACCTAACCCTAATGTTTCATTTATCTATGAAAACAAATCGTTCATCAATAAAGCATGATGGAATATGGACTTATTTCCTATTTTTGGGTATGAACGGAATAAAGGTGAAACTTATATTTCCTCCCTTTCGTAATTATAAATAAATTTTAATTTATATATTCGTATTTGGATTTGCGGCGGCGGAGGAAATGTAGTTTTTTTTAATGAACTGATAATCAGAATCCTGGTGAGAAAATACCTGGTCATAGTTATCTTCAGTCTGATGCTGATTCACCCGGTTGCCGCCCAGGATGCCCAGTTTTCCCAGTTCTATGCTGCTCCTCTGTACCTGGCTTCGGCCTTCACCGGAGCCACCGAAGAGAACCGCATTACCATGAATTACCGGAACCAGTGGCCTGCCCTTCCGGGCATCTTCACTACATACAGTTTTTCCTACGACCGTTATTTTCAGAATTTCAA
>CAZYQV010000107.1:0-2517 GCA_964649775.1 uncultured Rikenellaceae bacterium | reverse complement strand
GTCTATTCCCGGCAGCAACTGGAGACCGTCCGGCTGCTGAAGGAGATGTCGTACAAGACCATGACCCTGCAGAGTGGCAACCACAAGGAGCTGAACCACATCATCCACGGCTGGATTGAGTTTGCCAATCGTTTTGAAAAGATGCTGATAGAGATGGTGCAGGATTCGGATGATCACCTGACAACATAATAAAGCGATATGATCATGAAAAGAAAACGTATGTCTCTGTTGCCTGCTCTGCTGTGGATCCCGTTGTTCTTTCTCTCCTGCTCACAGCAGCCGGAGGACTACATGCACGAGAGTGCCGGCGACTATGAAAAGCGTATGGAGTGGTGGAAGGACGCCCGCTTCGGTATGTTCATCCACTGGGGAGCCTATGCGGTGTTCGAAGGGGAATACAGGGGCAAGACCGCTCCCAGCGGCGCCGAGTGGATCATGTATACCCTGAAAATACCGGTTCATGAGTATGAAGAGGTGGCCCGCACTTTCAACCCCGTCGATTTTGATGCTGAAAAATGGGTCAGCACCGCCAAAAAGGCAGGCATGAAATACATTGTCATCACCTCCAAGCACCACGATGGTTTCTGCATGTGGCACACGCGACTCACCGATTACAATATCGTCGACTATACGCCTTTCGGAAGGGATGTGTTGAAAGAGCTGGCGGAAGCCTGCAAAAAGGAGGGAATGAAACTGGGTTTTTACTATTCGATCATGGACTGGCACCATCCGCTGGCCCATGGTGACAGTTTCCCAGAATACCGTGAAAAATATATGAAGCCCCAGCTCAGGGAGCTCCTTACCAATTACGGCGATGTGGCGGTGTTGTGGTTCGATGGCGAATGGATCCCGGAGTGGACCGAGGAGCAGGGCCGCGACCTGTACAACTATGTGCGGAGCCTGCAGCCTGACATCATCGTCAACAATCGCGTGGGCAAGGGACGCAAAGGGATGATGGGGGAGAAAGAGGATGAAAAGTATGCCGGGGATTTCGGGACGCCTGAGCAGGGGATCCCCGACCGGCCGCGTTCTTTTGCCTGGGAGACCTGCATGACCATGAACGGCAGCTGGGGATATAAAAAGAGCGACCGCAACTGGAAGTCGCCCGCACGCCTGGTCACCTACCTTGTGGATATCGTCTCAAAAGGGGGCAATTTCCTGCTGAATGTAGGTCCCGACGCGCGGGGTATCATCCCCGAAGCCAGTGCCGCCAGGCTCATGGAGATAGGAGAGTGGCTCGGCGTGAACGGCGAGGCTGTCTACGGCACGCGTTGTTTCAGATATTTCAGCGAAGGGGATCATATCCGTTTCACCATGGCCCGTGACAGCAGCTGTGTCTATCCTGTTGTCCTGGAATGGCCGGGGGAGGACTTTACCCTCGAATCCGTACGGCCGTCGGAGGAGGCTGTCGTCCGTATGCTGGGCGTGGAGCGGCCTCTGCGGTGGAAGATCAATGCCAACAGGGAGATGGTCATCGACATACCCTCCTCCCTGCAGGATGAGGAGCGGCGGCCCTGCCGTTATGCGTGGGCTTTCCGTATCCCGGGAAAAGCTTTCCCCCTGGCTCCGGCGCCGGTGGTGAAGACCCTCGCGGGCGAGAGCGGCAAGCGCATCCTTTTTGTAGATACTGTCACCGTGACCATAGACACACCGCAACAGGAGGGGACCCTTCATTACACCACCGACGGCACGCCTCCCACACCCGCTTCGCCTGTATGGCAGGGAACACTCCGTCTGTACCATACCACCCCCCTCCGGGTCAAGCTCTTCCGTAACGGGATCAGGGCCGGTTTCACCGCCGCTGTGCAGCTGGTCAACGCACGCGAAGAACATCTGCCCGTGGTCACATACCGGTATTACGAGGGGGTGTGGGATTCCCTTCCGGATTTTGAAGAGCTGATACCTCTGCGCAGGGGTTATACCGAGCGGATCGGTCTGGAGACCGTCCATCCCCGGAAAGATCATTTCGGCGTGGTTTTTACGGGCGTCCTGGAGATGCCGGCAGACGGGAAATACTTCTTCCGTCTGAGATCGGACGACGGGGCACGTCTCTTCCTCGGAAAAAAGGAGGTGATCGATCATGACGGCCTGCACGGATGGTTTGACGGCCGTACGGCGGAAATAATGATGAAAAGAGGCAAAACACCTTTCCGCCTTGAATACTTTGATGCCACGGGAGGCAATGCGGTCACGCTGACCGTCCGTCCTCCCGGCGGGGAGGAAGAGGTGCCCCTGTCGGAGTATTTTGAAAAATTGTAATATATTCGGACTTTCTTTTATTATATAAAAAACTACCAAAGACATGAAAGAGATAAAAGGAACGAAAAGACTGCAGGGAGGGCTCCCCAGGATCGGCATACGGCCGGTCATCGACGGGCGCCGCAAAGGTGTCCGTGAGTCCCTGGAAGAACAGACGATGGGCATGGCCAGGAGGGCTGCGGCACTGCTGGAGAAGAACCTTCGTCATTCCAACGGCATGCCCGTCGGGGTGGTCATCGCCGATACGACCATCGGCGG
>CAZYQV010000106.1:0-6736 GCA_964649775.1 uncultured Rikenellaceae bacterium | reverse complement strand
GGACATAGAAAAAAGTTTTAAAAGTCGAAAAGTCAAAAGGTCGAAGGGTTGAAGGGTTGAAAAGTATGTTTCCTTCTTACTCTGCGCTCTACGCTCTACGCTCTACGCTCTATGCTCTACGCTCTATGCTCTACGCTCTACGCAACTCGATACTCGCAACTCGAAACTCGAAACTCACAACTCACAACTGATCCCCTCCTTCGTCCTTTTCCACTTCAGTTGCTTCAATGGCCTTGCTGCCGGTCCTTTGATGACCGTTCCGTCTTCGGCGAACTCCGAGCCGTGGCAGGGGCAGTGCAGCACGCCGTTGTGGCTCTCGGCGATGCGGCATCCCAGATGGGTGCACTGTGCGGATAGCAGCGTGAGCCGGTCGCCTTTGCGGATGGCGATGATCCCCTCATGGAAAGAGACCCCCTCCGGCAGGAGGGCCGGCAGTACCCTGCGTTTTTTCCGTTTCAGCTCAGCCGTGCGGCGTGTCAGGCGGCCTGTGAGCAGGGCAAACAGGCCCAGCGCCAGTCCTGCTGCCAGTCCGGCAAAACGCCTGCGTCCCATCCTGCCGTTGCGGTCATCCATCATCATGAGCGTAAAGATAAAACGAATATTCTTTTTCCCGGAAAAAATTCAGGATCACGGGGATGGAAATGGGCTATGCGGAAAAAACACCGGCAACAATGTGCCACCGCAGCTCTTTCCCTGCATTGTAGACCTCTGCCCGGAAAGGGTCTTTCATCCGCGAGGTCACCAGCGGCAAGAGACGGCGCCCCTCTTCAAAGTCGTAGACCGTGACCACCAGATGGCCGCCGTGCCTGAGCAGACGGCCACAGCTCCCGAAAAAGAGCTCCGCATCGATATAGTAGAGGATCTCTGCGGCGACCACGGCGTCGTATCTCTCTTCGCTCCGGAAAGTATCGTAAGAGGCGGTGTGGAAATGCTCCCGCATCTCCGGAAAACGGGCTTTCGCCAGACGGATCGCCTCGTCAGAGATATCCAGACCTGTATAGGAGAGCGTGCTGTGCTGCAACAGTCCCGCGAGGGTGCCCGGCCCGCAGCCTATATCCAGCACAGAGCCTCCCGGCAGCATACGCAGCAGGTACTCCGCCACCACGCCGTAACGGCCATACTCGCTGCGGCCGGCCAGCAGACTCTCATAGGTCTCGTGGTAACGCTTCTCCCAGTACAACTTCAAGGCTGCCTCGCCAGCGAGGGAGGCTATGTGCTCCCGCTCGGCACGGATCATCTTTTCCGGGTCATTAGGTGTTTTTGTCATTCGGCTCCGTGGTTATGGCAGCGCAGGAAAATATGCCGGAAGGTTGCTACGGCCGTTCTCCTCCTGTGATTTCCTCTGCAAAAGGATTGTAGGTCGCGTTGATCTTCAGGTCAAACAGTCCGGCCAGGAAAAAAAAGAAGAGACTGAAAAAGGTCCTGCTGGGGGTGCATTTTCATTGGGAATTTAAGATTGAGGCAATAATGACATATAAAGATAAAGCAATATTAACCCGGCGCCAAAAAATTCACCGGAAAAAATACATCAGGTATGCGACCGGTCATTCGCATGTTCCGTCATGTTTGTCATTTTCTCCCTTTGGTCCGGTCTGTGAATATTCCAACCTTCCCCGTCCCGGACAGGCCGGGACACCCCTTCGGGTGAGGGATGTGAGATTGTAACACAGACAAATGTCACCTTCCGGAGGGCAAATGAATGGGGGGAGGCAGGCGGCATTAGGGTCAGCTCCTCCCTGCTTTTCTCCGGCACTCCTCCTCGGCGGCGGAGGTGCGCTCCTGCGGCGGCAGCTGCTGTGTGAGATCCTCTGTGCGTGCTTCGAGCACGTCGGGGTCCCAGGCGTTGAGCAGGTCGCGTGCCTTCTGTTCCGGGGTCTGGTTGATATGCTCCGTCATCGCTTTTTCTCTTCGTCGCACCATGCGCCGCATTGTAATTACCAAAAATACATAATTTATCCGCAGGAGAAAACCAACCGGTAACGATTTATCTCATAGTCTTTTTATCTGACCGGACCTGCCAACTACGTAGTGGGCTACGTAGTATGCTACGTAGTTATGATCTTGTAATATACAATGGATCAGATATATATAAAGTCCTGGATATAAAACTTTTTTTCTACTTTGGTAAAAGTAGTGTCGAGAGAGTTTGCAATTCATTCAATTACAGTATATTGATGAAACACACCCCGGACCGCATTACCGGATCAGGAGGGGGAGGGTCTTGTGCCCTTTTTCTGTGGTGATCGTTACGTAGCAGATACCGTGCAGGGGTGGGAGGAGGAGGGTCGTTCCCGTGGCATGATGCACCTCCCGGCGGAGGTGCTGCCGGCCGTCCGGGCCGGTGAGGGTGATCACCGCCCGGTCGAGGGGTTGTCCGAAAGTCAGATACACCTGCCTCGTGGCAGGGTTGGGGAAAAGGGTCATCTCCGGGAGAAAGGCATGGCGGATGCCGGCGGGAGAGCCGTAGACCAGCGTGTCGGTGAAGATGTCCGAGCTCCTGTCGAAGATGCCCGTCACCGAGAAACGGAGATAATAGACGGCATCGCGGGGCACTCCCTCCAGGGACACCTTTGCGGTGCGTACGTGGGGCAGGGTGTCGGTGCGACTCAGCAGGGGGGTACCCTCCAGGGAGGCGTTATCATAGAGCGACACCTGACAGGCGAACTGTGGTGCCCCGGCGCTGTCGGTGGCCCACGAGAGGGAGAGACTGTCACCGTCGATGCTGACGTCCACCCTATCCAGATGCGGCGGGGAGAACGGCGGCGCAGAGGCGTTGTTGCTGAGGGTGAGCCAGGTGCCGGAGGTGTTGGTCGCCGGCGTGGTCGTGCCGCCGCTCTTCATGAAGAGATAGCCGTCGCCCACGCCGCCGTCGTAGTTGTCGATATAGTTGGCGGCCCCGTCGTCGGGGGAGACACGGCGGAAATAGGCCTGTGTCAGCGGGAACCACATCTTGTCGGAGACGCGGCGTTTCCAGGCCTGCCGGTGATGCACCTCGCGCTGCTCCCAGCCGTTGCCGTACCAGTCCTCTATGAACGAGCCGGTGGAGGTGTTGAAGCGCACCCCCTCCACGGGGAAGTCCATCGTCACCAGGTGGTGCCACAGGCTGTCGCCGTGGTCGTACACCCAGAAGCCGAACATCGTATGCTGCCCGCGGTCCCAGGCGCGGCTGACGAAAGAGTACCACCTGCCTGTCTCCCAGCCCAGCGCGAAGTTCCACGACTTCAGGCCCGTGCCCTCGCCGCCGAAGTTCTCCACCTCCGTGCCTTCGCCCCGGTAGGCGGCTGTGATGGCCTCGTCGCTGCTGAGCGGGTCCCAGATGGAGTAGATGTAGTTGCGGCCGTCGGGGTGCTCCTGGATGCCGCAGTAACCTCCCCCTTCGCCGCCGGCATTCCACTGCATGGCACAGTAATAGGTGTAGGTGGGAGAAGGCGCCGCCACACGCAGTGTGTTGATGATGATATCCCCCGGATAGTTGGCCTGGTAGGTCAGCCAGCACGAGGGCGCCCTGTTCTGGGCAAAAAGACCCGCCCCTGCCGCCAGCCAGATGATATAGGACAGAACCTGTTTTTTCATCAACTTTGATTTAATGAATCATTATCTTTTTTGTGAGCACTCTATCGCGTGTGACCAGCCGGAGTATATAGATCCCTGCCGGGAGGCTGCTCACATCGGCGTATAACGTATGGCTGCCGGCGGTGGCCTTTCCTTCCCACAGCACTTGTATCCGCTCACCGTTCAGGTTGTACAGGGCGAGGCAGAGCGACGCCGGTGCCGGGAGCGTATAGGTGATGGTGCTTCTTTGTGTGGCAGGGTTGGGTGAGACCGTCAGCGTAAGACCGTTGTTGCCGGCAGGTGTCTGCCGCAGTCCGGTGCTTCCGGTAGCTTTCATCACGAAGAAGTTGACACTGTAAGGCCGGAGGCCGGTGGTGCAGGAGCCGTTGTTCTCTGTCATCGTCACATAGGGCGCTATCTGGTCATAGCCGCGCGGACCATACCACTCGCCCTCGGGGGAGGACTGCCCGTTCAGGTAGATCTTGCGTGACGAGAGGGCCGGCGTATACAGCTCGTAGCGGTAGAGGGTGTCGCCGGCGGTCAGCCCCGGCAGGGTGATGACGGCCCGTTTCTCTTCGCCTGTCTCGTTCACCACCATCACACCCGTATATCCGTTTGAGAAAAGGGAGGCATAGGTGTGGATCCCTGCTCCGTCATCTGCCGACCGCACCAACACATCGCCGAACATCTTCCCCGAGAGATAATAAGGGAAGAAGCTGGGGTGGGGGAGGTCGTCGGCCACACTGTCCTCCCGGTAGGTGAACATGCCGTGGTCGTCGGACCCGCTGCCGTTCTGAATGTCCCAGTAGTTCACCAGGCCATAGGGTGCAGAAACATATTCTCCCAGCGCACGGGCGAAGAAAAGGAGCGCTACCCCCTCGGTCTGTTTCATGCCGGCAAAGTAGTTGTATTCGGTCATGGCGGTGGGGATCGTGTTGCGTGAGGTATAGGTACGCACCAGCGCCTGCAGGTCGTCATAGTCGTCACGTATCTGAGGCGGTCCGTTCAGGATCTGTTCATAGGTCACCTCGTCGGGATTGCTGGACCAGGTAAAGTAATCGTGCAGGATCAAGAAGTCGGCCTTGTCGCCGGCGGCCTGCAGCACCTCCACGGTGTAGTCGGGGCTGGCCCAGTAGCTGGCCGCGGGGAAGACGACGATCCCCACCCGTATGTCGGGGTCGGCTGCCTTCATCGAATCGATGAAGACGCAGGCATCGGCACCATATTCAGCGCCTGTGAGCGTGTCGCCTTCCACCACATAACCTGCCTCCCAGGAGCCGTAATGTTCGTTGCCGATCTCCCAGTATCTGACGCGAATGCCTTTCGCCTTCACATATCGTACCCATTCGGCGGCATAGTGGGCGGCCTGCTGCACAGCATCCGGTGCATCGATATAGCGCGCCAGGGTATAGTTGATACATATCTGCGGCTCCACACCCCAGTCGCTGCAGATCCGCAGCAGCTCGTCGGTGGTCAGCGGCCAGTTCTTGACCGGCTCGCTGGTGATCACATCCAGATAGTTCTGCGTGTTATCATAAGCCTTGAAGGTGCCGCTGTAGCCGTCCTGGTTGGTCCCGTCCCAGTGGTTGATGCCGTCCCACAGCCAGGTGTTGCTCCAGTTGCCGCCGGGGATGCGCAGGGTGCCGATAGGGAGTTGCCGGATATGGGGGAGGATGCCGGTGTTGTTCAGCAACCCCTGCCGCCATGCCGGTAGGTTGTTGCCGAAGATCGTGGGCAGCACCTTGCGGAGCGTGTCGGAAGGATAGAGGTGTATATTGACCGTTGTGCCGGTGATGCCGGCAGGATAACTCAGAGCCCCTGCCGGTACAGAGAAATCCTTCGGCGACCACTCCTCAAGAAAAAAATCTTCCTGCGCTTGCAGCAGAGGGAGTAACGACAATAAAAGAAAAAAGATCAAGGGTCGCCTCATCATGGCCTCTATGTTTTGTATTATCTGTGGTCCGGGGTTCAGACCGTATTTACTTATGCAAAATACAAAACTTTGTGCTGGGTGCCTTATTTTTGTATGAAATAGTTCATCTTTGGGGCATGAGCGAGATAAGAAAAGAACGGTCCCGTTTTTTCTGGAAGAACATGCTGCGGGGAGGGGTGTGGCTGGGGGGAATCCTGGCTTTTTTCATCTTCCTGGAGGTGTTGGAGTTCGATTACTACCGCATCCTGGCACCTTTTTATGATAAACCCTTCATCCTGTACCTGATCTATGCTTTTTCCGAATTCTTTTTCGGTATCATTCCTCCCGAGCTCTTCATGATCTGGGCGCGGGGGCCGGGGGATCCGGAGAAATATATGTTCATTGTGCTTTTCCTGGCAGCCGTCTCTTACGTGGCCGGGGTGACAGGGTATTTTGCCGGCAGATGGTTTGGCAATACCGCTGTTTTCCGGCGGCTGGAGGAGCGGCGTCTGGCCGGGGTGATCCCCCTGGTGCGGCGTTACGGACTGTTCCTGGTGATCATCGCCGCCCTCACTCCCGTGCCTTTCTCGGCCACCTGCATGGTCGCCGGCTCGGTGCGACTCTCTTTCCGCCGTTTTCTCCTCTTTGCCGCCAGCCGTTTCCTGCGCTTCGCCCTCTACGGCTGGGTCGTCTGGCACGCGACGTTATAAACTGCTCGCTTGGCAGGCGTTATTCGTTGGTTTTGGGTTTTGAGTATCGAGTTTCGAGTTGCGTAGAGCATAGAGCATAGAGCGTAGAGCGTAAAGCAGGAAAGGAAGACACTCTTCGACTTTTTGACCCCTTCGACCCTTTTGACTTTTAGACTTTTTGACCTTTCGACTTCTTTTTTCCATTTGATGGTATCAATAGGATATGTTTGATAAAATGTTAATTATTACAAAAATATGTACGTAAAATTGTATATTTGTAACAAAAAGACATGGAAAGAGACAGATATACCGATCTGGTCAGATGGAAAAACAGTGAAGAGCGCAAGCCCCTGATCATCCGGGGGGCGCGGCAGGTGGGAAAAACCTGGCTGATGAAGGAGTTCGGCCGGCGGGAGTATAAAAAGATGGCTTATATCAATTTTGAGAAAAGCCGTCATTTGCGTCCGGTATTTTCCGCAGGATTTGACACGGACCGCATACTGCTTGCCCTGAAAGTGGAGAGCGGTGTGGAGATCACCCCACGTGATACCTTATTGGTCCTGGATGAGATCCAGGAGGTGCC